>CAJMXB010000001.1 GCA_905219705.1 Oscillospiraceae bacterium
GGGGAGGCCCTGCTCACCAATGCCCGGCAGACCGAGGCGGCGGGGCGGGCCCTGACCGCTGTGGAGCGTGCGGGATCGGCGCTGAAAATGGGCGTGACCCCTGACGCCCTGCTCACCGACGTGGAGGAGGCCCTGTCCGCCCTGGGAGAGCTGACGGGCAAGACTGTCCGGGAAGATGTGACGGATCGCATCTTCTCCCGCTTCTGCGTGGGGAAATAGAAGAAGAAAAGGGCCGGCGCATCAGCGCCGGCCCTTGCATTTTTTATGATTCAGGTCTTTTCCTCGAAGCTGGCCCCGCAGCTGCGGCAGGTGACGGAGATCTTCCCCTTGCCCTTGGGAGCCCGGAGCTGCTGGCCGCAGTTGGGACACTTGAAATAGCAGTGGTCACGGTCGTTGCGGCGGCATTTGCGTACATTATACCACCGCACCAGAGGGCGAATGGCCTCCAGAAACTTATCGTTTTCCGCCCGGCGGCGCTCAATCTGCCGGGAAAACATCCGGTAGAAGGCCAGCACCAGACACAGGGTACACACCAGCCGGAGCAGCCACCCCCGGAAAACCAGAGACAGCAAATAGGCGACCAGATAACCGCCCATGAGGGCAAAGCTGAGCTGATCGACGCCGTAGCGCCCGTACATGATGCGCCGCATCCAGTTCATCCCGCCGCCCCCTTTCCTTTTACAAAACATGATAATCTTTTCTGGGGCAAAGGTCAAGAAAGGAAACGTAAATAAAATGTAAACTTGTACATCCACGGGGGACAGGGCTTGCCATGGGGCGAAAAAAACGGTATACTGTTGAAAAACGCCAAGGAGGCCGCCATTTATGGGACGCATCGATAAGGAAAATTACTATCTGGACATCGCCCAGACCGTGCTGGAGCGCTCCACCTGCCTGCGCCGGTGTTACGGCGCCATCCTGGTGAAGAACGACGAGATCATCTCCACCGGCTACAATGGGGCCCCCCGGGGCCGGAAGAACTGCGCCGACCTGGGCTACTGCACCCGGGAGGCCATGCAGATCCCCTCGGGGGAGCGCTATGAGCTGTGCCGCAGCGTCCNCGNCGAGGNNAATGCCATCNTCTCCGCCGCCCGGAGCGAGACCCTGGGGGCCACCCTCTACCTGGCAGGGCGGGACGCCAAGACCGGGGAGCTGCTGGGCGACGCCACCTCCTGCTCCATGTGCCGCCGGTTCATCATNAATGCCGGCATCGAGCGGGTGGTCATCCGCCGTACACCTACGGAGTACACCGTCGTCCATGTGGAGGACTGGATCCGGGAGGACGNCTCGCTGCCGGAGGCCCCCTAAAGGGAGACGCTGTGGAAACCTTTTACCGTNTTGTCTGGCTCTTTTTCTGCTACGCTTTCCTGGGCTGGCTGCTGGAGACCACTGCGGCCGCCGTCCGGGAGCGGAGATATGTGGATCGAAGCCTTCTCTTTGGCCCCGTCTGCGTGGTCTACGGCGCAGCGGGGGTGGTCATCAGCATCGCCCTGTGTGACCTGGCGGAGAACTGGGTGTTCCTGTTCCTGGGCAGCAGCATCTACGCCACGGTGGCGGAGTGGCTCTCCGGCCACTGGCTCTATAAGCTCACCGGCACCCGCTGGTGGGACTACTCCGGCCGGAGGGGGAACCTGGACGGCTACGTCTGCCTGACCGCCTCGCTGCTGTGGGGCGTTCTGGGTACGGCGGCGGTCAAGTGGCTCATTCCCGTTCTGGGATGGATCGGAGGCGTCGTGCCCCCTGCGGTGGCCCACCTTCTGCTGTGGGCCCTGCTGGGTGTTTTTGCCCTGGACTGTCTGGCCACCGCCCTCACCCTGGCGGGCACGCTGCACCGCATGCCCCAGGTGGAGGAGATGGGAAACCGCCTGGAGGCGGTGACGGTGCGCCTGGGCAGCTGGGTGCTGCGCAAGACGGAAAAGCGGATCCAAAAGGCCCACCCCAAGGCCGCGTTTCGCAAAGGGCGGGAAAAGGAGCCTGTTTTTGCCGCCGGCTGCGGCTTTTATAAGCTCTTTTGGCTCTTTCTCATCGGCGCCTTTGTGGGCGATGTGGCGGAGACCCTCTTCTGCCGGGTGAGCATGGGGGTCTGGATGAGCCGTTCCAGCGTGGTCTGGGGAGATCTCTCCATCGTCTGGGGCCTGGCGCTGGCCATGGCCAGCCTGCTGCTCCACCGCTACCGGGAGCGCTCCGACAGCTTTCTCTTCCTGGCGGGCACCCTGTTGGGCGGAGCCTACGAGTACCTGNGCAGCGTCTTTACCGAGCTGATCTTCGGCGTGGTGTTCTGGGACTACAGCCACATNCCCTTCAACCTGGCAGGGCGGGTGAATCTGCTGTTCTGCTTCTTCTGGGGTATTGCCGCAGTGGTCTGGATGCGGGTGTGTTACCCGAAGGTCTCCGGCCTTATCGAGCGCATCCCCCGAAAATGGGGCCGGCCTCTGACCTGGGCGCTGGCGGTATTTTTGGTCGTGGACGTGGCGGTGAGTGGGGTGGCCCTGGCCAGGGCGGAGGGGCGCGCCCAGGGCCTTGCGCCGCAAAACGGGGTGGAACGGCTGATGGACGAGCACTTTGGGGACGCGCGGCTGGCGGAGGTCTATCCCGCGGCGGTGCGGACAGAGTGAATAAAAATCGGAGGTATTTCCAGTAAAAATTTGTGCTTCGCGAATGAAATTCCTTGACAGAAAGGCCGCCTGGACGTAAAATATAGTCGGTGCATAATTGAGAGCACTTTGTGATCTTTACCGACTGGGACGCCCTTGGCCTTTCCGCGTCACAGCTTCGTTGCAATTTTGACCGATATAAACAGGAACATACCCTAAAATTGCGCCCTGCTGTGCCGTAAAACGCCCGGAGTACGCCCTTTTTCGACAAAATCACAAGTCTCTCTTGAAAAGCGCCTTAGGCGCTTTTCTTTTTTTGAAGATCCGGGACTGGCCCGGAGGACAAAAATTTGACGGAGGTGTGAAAGGCAGGATATGGAATTTAATGTGCTGTGTGTCATCATGGCCGTAGCAGGACTGCTTGTGGGCGCGCTTGCGGACAGCGTATACCGCCGCAACGTTTCGGAGAAGAAGCTGGGCTCCGCCGAGGAGGAGGCCAAACGCATTCTGAACGACGCCATCAAGACCGCCGAGAACAAGCAGAGAGAGGCCATGGTAGAGGCCAAGGAGGCCATCCTCACCGCCCGCAACGAGTGGGAGAAGGAGGAAAAGGAACGCCGTAGCGATATCCAGAAGCAGGAGCACCGCCTGCAGCAGAAGGAAGAGAATCTGGATAAAAAGACCGAGAACCTGGAAAAGAAGGAAGAGACCCTTCAGGATAAGCTCTCCGAGCTGGAGCAGGCCAAGGAAGAGGTCGAGGGCATCAAGATCCAGCAGCGCACAGAGCTGGAGCGGATCTCCGGCATGACCGCTGAAGAGGCCAAGGATATGCTGGTCAGCCAGCTGGCCCACGAGGTGGAGCACGAGTCCGCCGCCAAGATCAAGGAGGCGGAAAACCACTACAAGGAAGAGTCGGACAACCTGGCCCGGGAGATCATCGGTCTTGCCATCCAGCGCTGTGCCGCCGACCATGTGGCCGAGGCCACCGTCAGCGTGGTGCCCCTGCNCAACGATGAGATGAAAGGCCGCATCATCGGCCGGGAGGGCCGGAACATCCGCACCCTGGAGACCCTCACCGGCGTTGACCTCATCATCGACGACACCCCGGAGGCCATCACGGTCTCCTGCTTCGACCCGGTGCGCCGGGAGATCGCACGTATCGCCCTGGAAAAGCTGATCCAGGACGGCCGGATCCACCCCGCCCGCATTGAGGAGATGGTGGAGAAGGCCAAGCGGGAAGTGGACGCCACCATTAAAGCCGAGGGCGAGCGGGCCGTCTTTGAGACCAACGTCCACGGCATCCACCCCGAGCTCATTAAGCTGCTGGGCCGCATGAAGTACCGTACCAGTTACGGCCAGAACGTGCTCAGCCACTCCANCGAGGTGGCCCATNTGGCCGGACTCATGGCCGCTGAGCTGGGCGGCGATGTGAACACTGCNAAGCGGGCGGGCCTTCTCCACGATCTGGGCAAGGCCATCGACCACGAGGTGGAGGGCTCCCATGTGGCCATCGGTGTGGAGCTGGCCCGGAAGTATCACGAGAGTNAAGAGGTCATCCACGCCATCGAGGCCCACCACAACGATGTGGAGGCCAAGACCCTGGTGGCGGTGCTGGTGCAGGCCGCCGACGCGGTCTCCGCCGCCCGGCCCGGCGCCCGGCGGGAGAACCTGGAGAATTACATCAAGCGCCTGGAGACCCTGGAGGGTATCGGCGCCTCCTTCCCCGGTGTGGAGAAGTGCTTCGCCATCCAGGCCGGCCGGGAGATCCGCATTATGGTGGAGCCGGAGAAGGTCAGCGAGGATCAGATGGTGCTCCTGGCCCGGGAGGTGGCCAAGAAGATCGAGGACGAGATGGAGTATCCCGGCCAGATCAAGGTNAACGTGATCCGGGAGACCAAGGCTGTGGATTACGCGAAATAAGTGAAAAAATCGCCTCATTCGTTGGAATGAGGCGATTTTTCCTGACATTTAACGTGCTTTAAGGTTTAATGGAGGAAGCGGCAAAAAGGAGAGAGGCAGCATGATGAAGTACCGTATTCTGGGCCGCACCGGCCTGAAGGTCAGTGAGATCGCCCTGGGCTGCGAGGGCTTTCTGAAGCGGGACGACGCCTTTGCCCAGGCCATGTTTCGCCGCGCTCTGAACGCCGGGGTAAACTGCATGGATATGTACAGCCCCGATCCCAACCTCCAGCGCCAGGTGGNTCAGGCCATTGCCGGACAGCGGGAGGCGTTCATCCTCCAATGCCACCTGTGCTCCATGTGGGATACGCAGAAGGATCAGTACCGGGCCACCCGGGACCCNGCGGNNGTGGAGGGGGCCTTTGAGACCCTTCTCTCTAACCTGGGTACCGGCTATGTGGACATCGGGATGATCCACTATGTGGACTCTCCGGAGCTGTGGGAGGAGATCAAANACGGCCCCGTTATGGCCTATGCCCAGGAGCAGAAGCGGCGGGGGCGCATCAAATACATCGGCATGAGCAGCCACAATCCTCTGGCGGCGCAGCCCGCGGTGGAGAGCGGCCTGATCGACGTGCTCATGTTCTCCGTCAACCCCTGCTACGATCTCCAGCCCGGAGACGACGACATCGAGCAGCTTTGGGCCGCGGATAAATANGCCGGGNCGNTGACCNACANGGATCNTGACCGGGAGAAGCTCTATGAGACCTGCCAGCGGCTGNGGGTNGGCATTACNGTTATNNAACCNNTTGGCNGCNGCGACCTGCTGGATGCCGAGCTGTCCCCGGCGGGGGCGGCTTTGACGGCNGAGCAGTGNATCCAGTATGCCCTTGACCGGCCCGCCGTGGCCTGTGTCATGTGCGGGGCCCGGAGCCTGGAGGATCTGGAGAAGAGCCTGAACTACCTGGAGGCCGCAGAAGAAGCGCGGGATTACGCCTCTGCTTTTGCCGCCTTCCCCCGCATCCGGTGGGAGGGCCACTGCATGTACTGCGGCCACTGTGCCCCCTGCCCGGTGGGCATCGACATCGCCGCCCTCACCAAGTTCCTCAACCTGGCAAAGGCCCAGGGAGAGCTGCCTGAGACCGTTCGGGAGCACTACGCCGTGTTGAAGCACAAGGCGGGGGAGTGCATCCAGTGCGGCCAGTGCGAGGGCNNCNGCCCCTTCCATGTGGACATACGGGAGAACATGCGCCAGNNCAAAGAGATNTTCGGCGCCTGAGAGGATCAAAAAAGCCGCCCCGAGAGGGGCGGCTTTTTTTGATCGATGTTACTCCCCGCAGTGGGACAGACGAAGAGAGGTGATATAGGCNTGCTCCCGGGTGTAGAAGTCCAGAGGGGAGAAGTTCCCGTTGCCGGTGCCGCCCATGACGGCGCTCCCGGTGGTGGGGTCAGTCAGGCCGGAGGTAAAGGCCACGCCCTCCTTGGCCCAGGAGGCGATCTGAGCCTCATCGTTGAAGNTNTGGNNCTTGTNTGCGGTCATATCCAGCACCTGGGCGGTGCGGGAGANCATGGAGGCCGCCTCCTGCCGGGTGATGGAGCCGGTGGGGTTGAAGGTGGGTTCCGAGGTGCCGTTGACAATGCCCAGGGCGTGAGCGGCCAAAATATCGGCGTTGTCGGTATCGGTGAAGGGATCGGTGATGGTTTTGCCTTTGACGATGGCGTAGACGGAGACGGACATGCCCGTCTTTTCCTCCACCAGCACCACCATCAGCCGGCAGAAATCCTCCCGGGTGATGTTATCCTGATAGCCTGTCTGAAGNTCCTCGNGCACCAGACCGGAGCGAATGGCGGCGTCCACCTGCTCCTGGGCCCAGGAGGAGGGAAGGTCGTTGGGATCGGGCAGCTCCNCTTCCACGGTAACCTCGGCCTTGGGATCGCCGGCCTTGAAATTGTTGAGGGACGCGGCGGGCGTGAACGCCTCGTGGGTCTGGGCCAGGAAGAAGTCTCCGGCGTCGAAGTACCGGGGGTCGTAGAAAGCGCCATTGCCGGGACGGCCCCAGGTGGAGTCGATCCAGATCCACTGCCCGTTGATATAGGCGGCGTTCCAGGCATGGCCGTCGCCGCTGGCAGTGCCGTGGACATACACGGTGGGAATGCCCTGGGCCTGAAGAAGCGCACGGGTCAGGTTGGCATAACCGGAGCAGACCGCCAGCTTATGCTCCAGCACGTCCTCGCTGCGCAGGTACGTATGCTCCTTTTGCCCCCGGAAGTATTCATAGTCATAGACCACATTCTCCGCCACCCACCGGTGGATGGCCTGGGCCTTTTCATAATCACTGGTGAGCCCGGCGGTGATCTCGTTGGACTTCGCCACAATGGCGGAGCTCTGCTCGGTCACCCAGCGGCTGGGATCCACCCCGTCAAAGAGGGCGCGGAAGGTCTCCAGCCGGCCTGCAAGCTGCTCGCTGGGCAGATTGACGACCTCCTTCAGGGAGGGGCACTGGCCCAGATAGTTCATAAACTGGTTGGCCGTCATGCCCTTCATGCTCTCCGCCAGCTTGCCCGTCTTGGGGAAGGTGATGCTGGTCAGGTTTTCGCAGCCAGAGACCACGCCGGTCCCTATCGCCTCCAGAGCGTCAGGCAGGGTGATGGAGGTGAAGGCGTTTCCAGAAAAGGCGCCAGTGCCCAGCTTTTTCAGCCCCTTGGGCAGGGTGACGGAGGTGAGAGCGCAGCTGCTGAAGGCATTATCTCCGATCTCCCGCACCGAGGCGGGAATGGTGACGGAGGTGAGGGCGGAGCAGCTGCAGAAGGCATAGGCCTCCACCGCCGTCAAGGCGTTGGGCAGGGTCACGCTGGTGAGGGAGGTGCAGTTCTGGAAAGCCTGCTCCCCGATCACAGTTACTGAATTGGGAATGGTGATACGCTTGAGATAGGTGCACTCCAAGAAGGCCCGCATTCCGATCTCAGTGACACCGCTGGGGATGTTGACCTCCTGGACCGTGCTGTCCCAGAAGGCGTCTGCGTTGATGGTGCGGACCGTATCGGGCAGGATCACCTTGAGAACGCCCCGCTCAAAGACCCGGTCCTCCCCGTTGCCGATGGCGGTCACGCCGTCGGGGACGGNCACCGTGCCCGAGGTGGCGGTGCAGCGGACCAGCACGCCGTTTTCTATGATAAAGATGGAATCGTCCTGGACCGGCTTTTGAGNGGGGNCAGGGGTCTGCTGCTCCTGACCGGGGGTCTGGCTCTCCTCCGGCTCCTCTCCCACTCCGTAGTAGAGGGGGGTATCGTAGAAATAGGCGGTCAGCTCGTCCTTGGTTGCGCTGCGGCCGCCCAGCGTGGCCTTGGTGGTGGGGTTGCCGTAAAAGGCGTTCCGTCCCACCGTCACCCCGGCGGGAACGTCCACCTGGGTCAGAGCGCAGAAGGAGAAGGCGTTCATGCCGATCTCCTGCAGACCGCTGGAGAAGCTGACCCGGGCCAGCCTGCGGCAGTTGTCAAAGGCCTCGTTCCCAATGGTTTTCAGGGTGCTGGGGAGGGTGACGGAGGTGAGGCTTCCGCACTCGGCGAAGGCCATGTCCTCAATGGTGGTCAGCCCCTCGGGCAGGTTGATGGANGACAAGGGCGATNCACAGAAGGCCTCCTNCNCNATGACCCGGNTGGAGACGNGCAGGGTGACCTTCAGCCCGGAAAAGCTGAAAAAGCCGTAAAACACCTCGGGAGCGATCTCAGTGACCCCATCGGGGATCACCACATTGCCGCCGGTGCCGTTATATTCGACGAGGACGCCGTTTTCGATCACAAAGTCCTCCTCTGCGGCAAAGGCCGGAACAGCCAGCCCCAGGCAAAGGCCGAGAACCAGCAGGGTGGAAAGCAGGCGTTTTTTCATTTCTGTCATTCTCCTCACGTTGTCTCCTCAAAAGAGGGGTTAGTCAAAGGGCGATATTTAGCAAAACAAAACTACTTTCATGATAAAATAGGCGAACGGAAAAGTCAAGGAGATTTTCCAGATCCGGATAGGGGGGGAGCCGTTGGGAGAGAAAGAAAAAGAAGCCGTCCACCGGACGGCTTCTTTTGTATGCGGCGTTATTCCGGCAGCTTCAAATCGCCCTCTTTGATCCAGCCGATCTTTCTCAGGAGTTGGCAAAAAAGTACCGACAGCACGGCGGGGAGGACGAAGCTTATCAGGATGAGCCCCAGCCAGTGGAAGGCGGTGGGGGAGATGGCCACGGCCCCCACCTTGCTCACCGCCGCTTCACTGGGGGCGAGCCAGCCCGTCCATACCCCAATCTGGCCGCACAGGCCGCAGGTGCCCATGCCGGAGTTGATGGCGGCGCCGTTCATCTCCAGCTTGAATAGGCAGGTGGCGATGGGCCCGGTGATGGCGGAGGCCAGGGTGGGAGGGATCCAGATGCGGGGATTTTTCACGATATTGCCCATCTGGAGCATGGAGGTGCCCAGACCCTGGCTCACCAGGCCGCCCCAGCGGTTTTCCTGAAAGCTCATCACGGCGAAGCCCACCATCTGGGCGCAGCAGCCCGCCACGGCGGCGCCCCCCGCCAGGCCCACCAGGCTGAAGGAGTGACAGATGGCGGCGGAGGAGATGGGCAGGGTGAGGGCGATCCCCACCAGCACACTGACGGCGATGCCCATCCAGAAGGGCTGGAGCATGGTGGTGCGGTTGATAAGGGTGCCGAAGGCGTCGGCAAAGGCGCCGATGGGAGGGGCGATGAGGTAAGAAAGGCTCACCCCCACGAAGATGGTGACGGCGGGGGTGACCAACAGGTCGATCTTAGTCTCCTTGCTCACCGCCTTTCCGATCTCCGCGGCGATGATGGCGATGAAGAGCACCGCCAGGGGGCCGCCGGCCCCGCCCATGGCGTTGGCCGCCTGCCCCACCGCCGCCAGGGAAAAGAGCACCAGGGGAGGGGCCTGGAGTGCGTAGCCGATGGCGACGGCCATGGCGGGGGCGGACATGGCGGAGGCAAAGGTGCCCATGTCCACCAGGAAGGAAAGGCCCAGTTGCTGCCCCAGGGTCTTGATGATGGTGCCGATGAGCAGGGAGCAGAAAAGACCCTGGGCCATGGCCCCCAAGGCGTCGATGCCATAACGCCTGGCGGATATGACAATGTTTTTGCGTTTCAGAAAGGACGGGATGTCAGCCAAGGAAAAGACCTCTTTTCTCCGGAAAATAAATAGGACAAAGCGGGTGTCTTGACACATGCCTTGTCCTATTATAGCCATATGGATGGATTTGTCAAGCCCTTACAGGCACACGCTGATCTCCCCGGCGGTGAGGGCGGTCTCGCCGCCGTCGGGAAGGGAGATCTGGAGGGAGAAGTCGCCGTTGATGCCAAGGGCGGTGCCCTGGATGGTCTGCCCCTCCCGCGGGAACCGAACCGCCCGGCCGATGACGGCGCTGCGCCGGCGGTATTCCTCCAGATATATCTCCTGGGCGTGGGGGAAGTCCCGCCACAGCCTGTCCAGCTCTGTGAGCAGGGCGCCAGCCANCTCCGCCGGAGTGGGGGGGACGGCCATGTGCTGGCCCAGGGAGGTGGCGGTGGCGGAGAGGGTCGGGCCGAAATCCTCACGGGTCTGGGTCAGGTCGATGCCGATACCCAGCACGGCGCAGTCCAGAGCNNCNTCCCCGTGGAAGGAGAGCTCGNTGAGGATGCCGCAGAGCTTTTTGCCCTCCAGCAGCACGTCATTGACCCACTTGATGGAAAAGGAAAGGCCGGTGAGCCCCTCCAGGGCCCGGCATACCGCCACCGCCGCCCAGGGGGTGAGGCGGCTGAGCAATTCCATGGATGCCGCCTGGGGCCGCAGCAGGACGGAGAGGTAGAGCCCCTTGTCCGCCAGGGACTGGAAGGCGCGGCCCTGCCGGCCCCTGCCCCTGGTCTGGCTCCCGGCAATGACCACCGTACCGCACTGCGCTCCGGCCTGGGCCAGGCGGCGGCACTCCTCATTGGTGGAGTCTATGCTCGGGTAAAAAAGTACCTGGCGGCCCACCTGACGGTGGGGACAGGACAGATCGGGAAAGGACATGGAAAGGGCCCTCCTTGCTGGCGTTTTTTCCAGTGTACCCCCAAAGGGACGGCCCGTCAAGGGCCAAGCATATCCCCCGGCTTTGTCCCATATAGTGTGGTGATATCAAGTGGAANGGCGGGGATACCATGCCCTATGAGGAAGCAAGGATGGAGCTGAACCATCATCTCATCCTGGAGGATCGGGAAAAGCTCACCGTGTCCGGTGTGGAGGAGGTGGAGAGCTTCGATGAGAACACCATCGTCATGGATACGGCCCAGGGAGTTCTGGTAGTGCGGGGAGAGGAGCTGCACATCGAGAAGCTGAGCCTGGACGGCGGGGATCTGAAGGTGGAGGGGATGATCGAGTCCCTGGTCTACGAGGCCCCCCGCCGGGGAAAGGGCGGGTTTTTGTCCCGGCTGCTGGGGTAAGGGATGGAGGTCTCGGTCATCGCCCAGGCACTGGCCTTTCTGGGCGTACTGGCGCTGGGGGGCGCGCTGGGTCTGGTCTACGATCTCTTCCGCCTGCTGCGGGGACGGTTCCGCCTGGGGCCGCTGGGTTCCCTTTTGGATCTTCTCTACTGGCCCCTTTCTGTGGCTGCCCTCTTTTTCTATGCCGTGGCGGCGGGGAACGGGGAGGTGCGCATCTATCTGCTGGTGGGCGCCGTGCTGGGAGGGATGCTCTATTTCCTGCTTTTGAGCCGTTTTTCTCTTCTTTTGGGGAACCTTCTGGTGGATGGACTGCTTTTCCTGTGGGGACTTTTTTTGGGCCCGATCCGCCTCCTCGCAGATTTACATAAAAAATTTTGGAAAAATGGGAAAAAACTCTTCCATTATTTTTTGAAATGGTATAGAATAGGCTGTACCATAGGCGAAATGGAGCGGATGGAAGGAGGTGGCGGCCATGCAGCTGAAAAAGGCGGGGTTCCTGACAAAGATCGTCGTGCTGGTGCTCATCATCGCCGCCACCGTGAGCCTTCTGCGGATNCAGGGGCAGATCGCACTGGCCATGAACGAGCGGGAGGAGCTGAAGAGCCGGGTGGCCCAGCAGACCCAGATCAACGCCGATCTTCAGGACGCCGTCGATCACAGCGACGATCCCGGCCGTCAGGCTGACATCGCCAGAGGTGAGCTGGGCCTGGCCGCGCCGGGCGAAAAGGTCATCATCTTCACTGATTGAGCGGTTTGTGTGGCCGCGAGAGAGGAAAAATCATCAAGGAGGACATATCTGTCGGTATGGAGTTTGGNGNANGTTCTGTTTTGGANGGCAAGGTGACGGGCATCACANAGTTCGGCGCCTTCGTGTCCCTGCCCGAGGGCAAGTCCGGGCTGGTGCACATTTCGGAGATCGCGTATACATACGTCAACGATGTAAAGGACTACTTGCNGGAGGGCCAGGAGGTCAAGGTCAAGGTCATCAATGTGGATGACAGCGGCCGCATCAACCTGTCCATCAAAAAGGCGCAGGATCCGCCGCCCCGTCCCGCAGGAAGCGGGGCGTCCCGGCCCGGCTCCGGCGGCCGTGACTCCCGTCCCGTTGGCTTTACCGGCCCCAAAAAGCCCGCCGAGCCCCAGACCTTTGAGGATCGGCTCAAGCAGTTTATGGCCTCCTCGGACAGTAAGCTCTCCGAGCTGAAGATGAACGAGAAGCGGGGCTCTCGCCGGGGCAACCGGAAGTGAGGAAGCGCCGCTGAAAACAGATCTGAAAAATGTCCCGGCCCTGTGGCCGGGACATTTTTTTGCACTGGCGGCCCTAAATATCCCCCAGCTTGCGGCGGGCCGTGCCAATAAGGGGCAGGCAGGCGGCAAGACCCAGCAGGGGAACCAGCCAGGCGGGCAGATGATCCAGAACTGCGCCGTACAGCCCCTGTCCCAGAGGCAGGGCGCAGGCGGCGGCCGCCGTCACGAAGGAGCCCACCTTACCCAGAAGGGCGGGAGGCGTCATGGTTTGGAAATAGGTCTGAGCCAGGATGGAGAATACGCCGGCGGCGGTCATTCCCAACAGGGCCGCGGTGAGCAAGACACCCCAGGAGATTAGAGGGAGGCCCCGGAAGGCTATCGCCGGAGCCATTGCCGCCAGGGGCAGCGCCCCGGCGAGCAGATACCGCCAGGAGCGGGAGAAGACCAGGCGGCTTCCCAGAGCGCCCACCAGAAGGGCACCCAAAATTGTTCCCAGGCCCATAGCGGNCTCTACCAGGGAATAGAGCTGACTGGACAGGCCCAGGGTGATCTTTACAAAGTAGGGAAGACCCACCAGGTAGAGGGGGGAAAGACACAGGTTGATCCCCGCTACCACCCCCAGCAGCGGCAGAAGCCCTGAGGCGGCCAGGAAACGGCCTGCCTCCCGCAGATCCCTNCAGGCGGTTCCCAGCCCGTGTCCCGGCGCGGGGGTAAAGGGGATGCGCAGGTAGCACTCCATCACCGCCGCGGCCAGCAGGCATCCGGCGCTGATGAGGCACAGAGGCCGCATGCCCCAGAAGCCATAGAACATCCCGCCGGCCACCGGCCCCAGCAGGGTGGACAGGGCGGACACCTGGGTCACCAGGGCGTTGGCCCGGGCCAGTGCCCTCTGGGGCGCCAGGAGGGGAACGGAGGAGAGGACNGAAGGCTGGTAGAGGGCCTGANTGGCCGAGAGAAAAAGCAGCAGGGCGGCGGGGGGAAGCGCGGAGCCGCCCAGTCCGAATGTGCCGAAATTCCAGACCGCCGCGGCGGTGAGGAAGTCCAGGACATACATGATCCTCTGCCGGGGGAGGCGGTCGGCCAGCACGCCGCCCACAGGGGAGAGGAGGACGGTGGGGAGCATGGACGCGGCCAGCACCGCGCNGAACNGGGTGGCGGAGCCTGTCAGATCCAGCACATAGAGAGACAGGGCGAAGCGCAGCATGGNGTTGCCCAGNATGGATACGACCTGGCCCAGGAGCATAAGGGCAAAGCTGCGGGAGAAGAGTACTTCATTCATGGGGNTACCTCCTGATAGATAGATTTGAAATTATAAATACCGACGGTTGGTATGTATGAAGAGGGAAAGAACCGCCCCTGTGGGGCGGTGGGGCAGGACTTTCTGGAATTACGGTTGGGCGAGCTTATGGGCGATGCGGGTGTAGTAGGCGTCCAAGGTGTCCATCAGCGCCTGGTCAAAAACGGGGATCCCCAGACCGTCGCTCATGGCCTTCAGGAAACGGAACTTTGCCATAAATTCCTCCCGGCTGTGGGAGAAGACGCCTGCCCACAGGTTCAGCAGAACCATGAAACTCTCCGCGGCCTCCTTGGGATAGAGGGTGGTGATGGAGCCGNCGGCGACGCCTTCCTCGAAAAGCCGCTGGATGATGNGCGCGGCGTCGCGGACGGAGGTGGTGAGCAGGAGCTGAATAAGCTGGGGGTTGCGCTCAAAGGAAACAGTGATATCATCGATCTCCAGCTTTCCCGGGTCGGTCAGCTGCCGCCGCAGCAGCTCCCGCAGCTTTTCCAGTCCGGAGCGGGAGGGGGCGTCCAGTACGTCAAACATCTTGGAATCCACATAATAGCGGTCATAGAGGTGATCCAGGATGTCCTCCTTGCTTGTGAAATGGTGGTACTCAGCGCCCTNGCTCATNTCCAGCCCNTCTACGATGTCCTGGATGGTGGTGTGGTCATACCCCTTTTCAGAGAACAGCCGGAAGGCCACATCCAGGATCTTCTGCCGGGTCTGCTCCGGGTATTTGTTTCGTGCCATTGGAAGTCCACCTCTCTATACATACCGTCAGTATGTATAGAATAGCAAAGGCCGCCGGAAAAGTCAAGGGGCAGGCGTCTATCGCCTGCCCCTTGATGGGTCGGTTCTGATTTGGGCCTTACAGCGGCTCGTCTACCACCTGGGCCTTGATGAGGTTGGTGGTGCCCTTGGCGCTCAGGGGCACGCCGGCGGTGATGACCACCGTGTTTCCCGGCTTCACCAGGCCCTCCTTCCGGGCGGTGTCCACGCACAGGGAGAACAGCCGGTCGGTGGAGTCCACGGAGCCGTAGAGCAGGGGCTGGACGCCCCAGGAGATGGCCAGCTGGCGGCGGCACTTCTCCGAGGTGGTGAGGGCCACGATGGGACAGGCGGGCCGGAACCGGGAGATGACCCGGGCGGTGTGACCGGAGGTGGTGGCGGCNAGGATGGCGTCAGCGTTCAAGTCCATNGCGGTGGAGCAGCAGGTGTGGCTGATGGCCTGGTTGATGGAGGCGGAGCTGCCGGTGGCGCTGAGGCTGTAGTTCTTAATGAACCGGCCCCAGTAATTGATGGCGCTCTCGGCGGCCAGGACGGTCTTCACCATGGTCTCCAGGGCCTCAATGGGATATTTGCCGGAGGCGGTCTCGCCGGAGAGCATGACGCAGGAGGTGCCGTCGAAAACGGCGTTGGCCACGTCGCTGATCTCCGCCCGGGTGGGGCGGGGATTGCGGATCATGGAGTCCAGCATCTGGGTGGCGGTGACCACGTTCTTGCCCGCGGCGGCGGATTTGGAGATCATCTCCTTCTGGATGATGGGAACCTCGTAGGCGGGGATCTCCACGCCCAGGTCGCCCCGGGCCACCATGGCGCCGTCGGAGGCGGAGAGAATTTCATCGAAGTTGTCCACGCCCTCCCGGTTCTCGATCTTGGCGATGATGCGGATGTTCTCGCCGCCCCACTTGGCCAGCTCAGCGCGGATATCCTCAATGTCGCTGGCCTTGCGGATGAAGGAGGCCGCCACAAAGTCGAAGTCGTTCTCGGCGGCGAAGCGGAGATCCTCCCGGTCCTTGTCGGTGAGGGCGGGCAGTTGGATCTTGGTGTCGGGGATGTTGATGGACTTGTTATTGGACAGCGTTCCCCCGGTGACCACAGTGCAGCGGATCTCCTGGCCCTCCACGCAGACCACCTTCAGCTCGATCAGGCCGTCGTCAATGAGGATGCGGGTGCCCGGCTCCACCTCCTGATGGAGGTTGGTGTAGGTCACGGAGACCTGGCCGTCGTCGCCGGCCACATCCCGGGTGGTGAGGGTGAACTGGCCGCCCTCGGTGAGGGTCACGGGGCCGTTCTGAAAGGTCTTGACACGGATCTCGGGGCCTTTGGTATCCAGCATAGTGGCCACGGGACGGCCCAGCTCGTCCCGGGCCCGCTTGANNTTTGTAAGGGTGGACAGCTGGGTCTCATGAGTGCCGTGGGAGAAGTTGAACCGGGCGCAGTTCNTGCCGGCGAGGATGAGCTTGCGGAGCATCTCCTCGCTGTCCACAGAGGGGCCCAGAGTACAGACGATCTTGGTCTTTCTCATATTCATTCTGATACCTCAATAATTGGGTACAGCAGTTGAAGCCGATGTTCGATTTATAAGCCAGTTTATCATACTATATTCTACCGAAAATGAAAAGCGGCAAAACCACCAAAACGGATGGTTTTGCCGCTTTTTTTACCACACGTGGGACGTGCCCTGCTCCCGTTCCAGGCGCTTGGTCTCCAGCGCGTCGGCCCTGGCAGTGGGCAGGTAGGGGAACAGCTCGTCTACCCGCAGGGAGCTGGTGGTGTTAAGGACGAAGATCAGGTCTGGCTCCAACCACTCCACATAGCTGAGCATTTCCTCCTGGTCGCCGTTGAAAAGCCGCGGGTCGATGGTGATGACCTCGCCGGAGATGATGCCGAGGAAGGGGGTGAAGGCACAGCCGTAGGAGTCCCGGAGCACCAGCACCCGGCGGCCCCAGGGATAGGGGCTGACCTCATTCACTGTCCGGGCCAGAAGGAAGTCGCCGCCGGAGTAGACGGTGTAGGGATTGGACTCGTACAAGCTCTCGTCCGTGGCCAGCATTTCAGGGAAGAGGAGGCTCATGGCAAAGGGGCCCCGGCGCTCGATACCGCTCATGGGTACGGTGTAGGTGAAGTCACTCTCAAAATTGGGCGACCAGACCTCCAAATCGTCCAGGCCGGCGTAGGCCGTTCCCACCCGCTTGCCCTGGCTGCCCAGGAAGATGTCGTGGAAGGTATACTTATTGTAATGGCCGGGGTCGGTGATCTCCGGGTAGATGGTGTAGTCGTAATCATCCCGGAGCTTGTCGGCCAGGGTTTGGAAGCCCAGGAAGGCCCCGGCGGCGGTCCAGTGGTGGTCGGTGCGGAAGAACAGCTCGTCCAGCGCCCGGCCCTCCGCTGCCGCCTGGCGGAAGGCGGGACGGAGATCCAGGGTGTCCACTTCGTGTTCCTCCAGAATGGAGAGGAACTGGTCTGCCTCGGCGTCGGCGTAGTCGTTGATGCCGTCAGGAAGAGAGGCCATCGCCAGTTTGGAGGGAGCCTGGATGTAGAGAAGGGGGGTCTCGTACTCCTCCTCCAAGCGCTGGGCGAATTCTACCATCTCCTGGGCCCGGACGGTCATATCCACCTGCTGGGCGTCCGGGTTGGCGAAGGTGAGGGAGCCGTCAGCCAGCCTGACCACGGTGTATTTGGGCTCCACATCCTCCACCACCTGGCGGCCCAGGAGCTTTTGGGAGGCGCCGTAAAGATTGANGAAGCTGTAGTCCCGATCCAAAGCGGCGTTAAGGGCGGGCTCGGAGCCCTGGATCAAGGCGTCGACCTTCTCCATAGAGACCTTGGGCAGGGAGATGAGACCGGGGTTTTTCACGGGTTGGCCGACGCGGATGGTCTTATGGGGCGGAGCGAAGAGCTGATGGTCAGAGCGGCTGGGGCGGGCGGCTTCCAGGAAGCCGCCGCTTTGGGACAGGGCCCCAAAGAAAAGAAAGATCACTGCCCCGAAAATGCCGGCCAGGAAGAGGACGGCGGTGCCGGTGTTTCTGCGTGCTGTCATGGAAGTCACCACCTTTCAAAGGGAGGAAAAACTTAGAACCGGAAATAGATGAAGGGGTTGTAGGTGCCCTTTACCAGGCAGGCCGCGGACAATACCGCGATACACGCCATACCCAGGGTGTAGAGCAGATCCCACAGAAGGGAGAGGTTGTGGCCGCCGGGGTGCAGATGGGTCAGCCGCTCCTTGAACCAGAGGGCAAAGCCGCCGGAGAAGAGGACGGCCAACGCCAGAAGTACGGCGTTCTCCCGCAGATAGAGAAGACAGACGGCGTCATACCGGGCGGAGCCATTCACGCCCAGCATAGTCAGGAAAAACTGTCCCGCGTAGGACAGGGTGTCAGCGCGGAAGAGCATCCACAAAAAGTTCACGGCAGCCAAGGTGTAGAGCCGCTTGAAAATACCGNGCCAGTTTTCTCCCAGGTGACAGTATTTTTCCAGGATCAGCAGCAGGAAGTAGAGCAGACCCCAGACCACGAACGTCCAGTTGGCCCCATGCCAGAAGCNGGTGAGGAGCCAGACCACAAAGAGGTTAAAGACGTGCCGCCTGGGCGTTACCCGGTTGCCCCCCAGGGGGATATAGAGGTAATCCCGGAACCAGGAAGAAAGGGAGATGTGCCACCTGCGCCAGAACTCGGTGACGGAGCGGGAGGAATAGGGGTGGTCGAAGTTCTCCGCGAAGTGGAATCCGAACATCTGCCCCAGGCCGATGGCCATGTCGGAGTAGCCGGAGAAATCGTAGTAGATCTGGAACGTATAGCACAAAGCGCCCAGCCAGGCCATGGAGGTGGACAGGGCGGCGGGGTCGNTGGCGANNACCCGGTCGGCCACAACGGCCATCTGGTTGGCGATGAGCACCTTTTTTCCAAGGCCGGTGAGGAAGCGGACGCAGCCTGCGGAAAAGTCCTCCCAGGTCTCCCGGCGGCCGTCGATCTGCCGGGCCACGGAGGCGTACTTCACGATGGGGCCGGCGATGAGCTGGGGGAAGAAGGAGATGTAGAGCCCCAGGGCCAGGGGAGAGCGCTGCACCTCCGCCTTGCCCGAGGCCACGTCCAGCACATAGCTCAGGGCCTGGAAAGTGAAAAAGGAGATGCCGATGGGCAGCTCGATACCGGGCACGGGAAGGTTCAGGCCCAAGCCGTTGAGACTCTCCACGGAGAAGACCAGGTACTTGAACAGGAAAAGCAGCGCCAGGTTGCAGCCCACCGCCGCGGCGATGGGGGCGGTGAGATAGCGGCACTGGCGCTTCCATCGGTGCACCCAACGGCCAAAGCCGTAGTTCATAGCGATGGAGAGCACCATCACCGGCAAAAACCGGGGCTCGCCCCAGGCATAGAAGAACAAAGAGGCGAGCAAGAGCAGGAGGTTCTGCGCCCCGCGCCGATCCCGGAAGGGGATGTAGTACAGGGCCAGCACCAGGGGCAGGAACTGGAACAGGAACACAGAGCTGGAAAAAAGCACGGGGCAACCTCCTTTCTGTCAGGATATGGCGGGCAGCGCCTAAATTATGTCAACCAATTGCCCAAAAAGGGAATGTGGCGGATCAGCCAGCTCAGGGCGAAGGAGCAGAGGAACACCGCCGCTGCCAGGAGCGGCACAGAGANGACGGGGGAGAAGGACATAACGGTGATGCCGAAAAAGTCCAGCAGCATGAGGAAGAATACGTGCACCAGATAGATGCCGAAGACCAGCTGCGCCACACCGGAGAGCCGCTGGCGGCGGGAGCGCTCCTCACTGACGCCCAGCACATAGCGGAACAGGACGACGATGGCGATGGAGAACCACACCACATTGGGGGCAAACCAGCCGTAAAGAGTGTCCACAAAGGCGCCCGCCGAGCGGGAGAGGAGGGCGGTGCCCCAGACGGTGACCACTGCCCCGGCGACGCCCAGGATGTAGATGACAGCCTCCGCGATACGGCTGATGGTATACTCCTTGAGATAATATCCTGCCACAAAGTAACCCACATAACCCATCACCAGGCGCACCTCCAGCCGGTCGTACCAGACCTGGAGCGCGGCGGTGGAGTTGGGCCAGAAGTGGAACAGCGCCGGCAGCAGGGAGGCGAAAAGGAAGGCGAGGACGAAAAAGTAGTGGAGATCCCGCCGGGAGGCGCCCCGGACGAAGGCGCGAAGGATGGGGGTCACCAGGTAGAGGCCCAGGATGAGATAGAGAAACCACAGGTGGTAGTGGGTGTTGCCCCGGAGGGCGGAGCAGACGGCCCTCCAAAGTCCCAGCCAGGAAAAACGGCCCCCGGCGGTCATGTAGGACACCACGGCGTACACCCCGCCCCAAAACAGCAGGCAGATGAGGATGCGCAGGGCGTTGTGGAAGAAGAGCCTGGTCAGGGGCATCCCCTTTTTGGGATCCAGCATGAACATGCCTGAGAGCATGACAAACACGGGCACACACCAGCGGGTGAGGCCGTCGTATAGGTTGAGTACCCNCCAGCTCTGGCTGGCGACCGCCACATGCTCAATGCGCAGCCCTGTCAGGGACAGGATGATGACCGCCAGGATGCCAAAGACCCGCAGCAGGTCGGCAAAGGCCACCCGGCCGTTGATCTTTTCTGCCATGTTATCTCTTCTCCGGCACGATCTCGATCCNGTAGCCATCGGGATCGGTGATGAAGTAGATGCCCATATCCGGGTTTTCGAAGCAGATGCAGCCCATTTTCTCGTGGAGGGCGTGGGCGGCGTCCATGTCGGGCACGGTGAAGGCCAGGTGGAACTCGCACTCCCCCAGATCGTAAGCCTTGTCGGCGTGGGCGGCCAGCCAGGTCAGCTCCAGGCGGAAGGAAGTGGCCCCGTCGGAGAGAAAGACGATCTGATAGGGGCCAAAGTCGTTCTCGCCGGCTTTCTTCTGGACGGCAGAAAGCCCCAGCGCCTCCTGGTAGAAGGCCAGGGACTTGTCCAGATCCCGGACATTGAAATTGAAGTGGTTGAAGGAAAACATAGGCGACCTCCTGAAGAAAAGATGAAAGTACCCATACTTTTTCACAGTAAACCTTATTCTATCACAAAAGAAAGCGCGAAACAAGAAAGAGATGGGAGAAAAATGGGGAAAATAGGTTTTTGCCGGTCAGATGAGCTCTCCCAGCAAAAAGTCTTTCTCCGCGGCGGTGATATGGACAGATTTTTCAATATTATGTAAACTACATTGTCCTGGGAGCTTCACCTCCACATAGTTGGGGGCGTAGCCCCGGGTGAAGCCATCCTTCTCCTCCTCGAAGAGGACGGGAAGGCTCTGACCCACCCAGCTTTGGAGATAGGCGTGCTGGAGGGTCTCCGCCACCTGGGCGGCCCGGTGGGCCCGGCGCTCCTTCTCCCCGTTGGACACCTGATCCGGCATCCCGGCGGCGGGGGTGCCGGGCCTGGGGGAGTAGGGGAAGATGTGCATGGCGGTGAAGGTGCACTTCTCCAGAAAGGCCAGAGTCTGAGCAAATTCCTCCTCGGTCTCGCCGGGGAAGCCCACAATGAGGTCAGTGGTGATCCCTGGGTTTACATAATGTTTACGCAGCAGCTTCACGCTCTCCAGGTAGCGGGCGGTATCATACCTCCGGTTCATCCGTTTCAGGGTGGCGTCGCAGCCAGACTGGAGAGAAAGATGAAAATGGGGGCACAAATTATGTAAACTTAATATCCGCCGGCAGAAGTCCTCCGTGATGGTGCGGGGCTCCAGGCTCCCCAGGCGGATGCGGCACTCCGGCGCGGCGGCGCAGATGGCCTCCACCAGGTCGGCCAGCTCCGGCTTGTCTTCCTTGTCTTTCTGTTCTGCCCCTTTGGCCAGATCCCGGCCCCAGGAGGAGATCTCGATGCCGGTGAGCACCAGCTCCTTGTAGCCCTCCGTCATAAGGCGCCTGGCCTCCTCCGCCGCCCGCTGAACCGGGAGGGAGCGCACCGGGCCCCGGGCGTAGGGGATGATGCAGTAGGAGCAGAAATTGACGCAGCCGTCCTCCACCTTCAGCATGGCCCGGGTGCGGGAGGCCAGCCCGCCCGCGGGCAGCTCTTCGAAGATGCGGGTTGACATAATATTGTCGGTGGTCACAAGACAGGGGGACGGGTCTTCTGCCCCGGGGGGACAGTAAGAACCGTCCTCCTGTCTTGTCTGGGCGGAGGCGCGGGAAGCCGCCAGCCGTTCCAGTTCGTNNAAAAAGGCCAGCCTTTGGCTGGCGCCGCCCACCAGATCCACCTCCAGCCGGGCCACGGCCTGGGGGTCGGTCTGGGCGTAGCAGCCGCACACCGCCACGACGGCGGCGNGATTGNCCTTTCTGGCCCGGCGGATAGCCTGCCGGGACTTGTGGTCGCTGACGGCGGTGACGGTGCAGGTGTTGATGATGCAGACGTCGGCGGCCTGGCCGAAGGGCACCAGCGTATGGCCCCGNCCTGTCAGCTCCCGTTCCATGGCCTGGGTCTCGTACTGGTTGACCTTGCAGCCCAGAGTATAGATGGCGATTTTCATGGGTTTTCCCTCCAACCCCATTTCATGCTTGAAAGAGCGGTGGGGTTTGCTGTATAATCAGTTACATTGATTCCAGGCTATTATTATAAAAGAGAAAACGGCGTTCGTCCAGAGGCAAACGCCGGGGAGGGGACAATGTCCTACAATTTTTTTGCCCTCATGGGCCGGATGCGCTATATCGACCGCTGGGGGCTTATGCGCAATACCCAGGTGGAGAACATCCAGGAGCACTCCCACATGGTGGCTGTTCTGGCCCATGCCCTGGCGGTCATTGACCGGGAGAAGTTCGNCGGCAGGGTGGATCCGGGGAAGGCCGCCGTGGCGGGGCTTTACCACGACGCCTCGGAGATCCTCACCGGGGATCTGCCCACCCCGGTGAAGTACGATAACCCCGNCATCAAAAGCGCCTACAAGGCGGTGGAGAGTGTGGCGGCGGATAAGCTTTTGTCCCTTTTGCCGGAAGAGATGCGGGGGGAGTTCGCCCCCTATGTCCGGGAGGAACTGGAGCCTGAGCTGCTCGCCGTCGTAAAGGCCGCCGACAAGCTCTCCGCCCACATCAAGTGCCTGGAGGAGGTCAAGGCGGGCAACGCCGAGTTCCGTCTGGCGGCGGAGCAGACCCGGAAGGCTCTGGAGCAGANGGATCTGCCCGCTCTGGATTACTTTATGGAGCACTTCCTCCCCGCCTTCGAGTTGACGTTGGATGAGCTGCAGTGAGGGAGCCGACGGATGAAGATCATGAAGTGGATCGTGCTCCTGCCGGTGGCGGCTTTTCCTTACACCATCTGGATCGTGGGGCGTATAGCGGACGTGGGTGGGCGTGAGCCGCCTGGGGTTTCCCCTGTGATTTTGCTGGGGCTTTTCTGGCTGGCAGGACTTGTAGGGACCATCATTACCTTTTGGCAGAGTTTTTGGGGCAAATGGGAGGGGCGGAAGCTGGCCCTGGCCAGTATGCTCATCAAACTGTTTCACATCCAGAATTACATCGTGCTGTTTCTGGGGGCCATGTTTCTCTTCGCCATCCCCATGGTGCCGGTGCTGATCTGGGTGGTGGATGTATTGACCATCTTCCTCAGCGGGCTGGTGGGCCTGGCGGCGGTGTTCCGGTGCCGGGTGGAGGGCAGGCTGAGCAACCGGACGGCCGTCGTCAATGGGATATTACAGTTCCTGTTCTGCGTGGACATATTCAGCGCCATTTGGGTGTACCGTAATACAAAGGAGGCATTTTTATCATGAGAGCCATCGTCACCGTCATCGGCAAGGACCAGGTGGGCATCATCGCCCGGGTCTGCGCCCTTTTGAGCCAGCAGGGGGTCAACGTGCTGGACATCAGCCAGACCATTCTGCAGGAGTATTTCACCATGATCATGCTGGTGGATACAAAGGACGCCAAGGTGCCCTTCGCGGAGCTGGTAAAGCTNCTGGAGGAGGAGGGCAAGACCCAGGGCCTGGCCATCCACGCCCAGCGGGAGGACATCTTCAACGCCATGCACCGGATTTGAGAGGTGGTATCTATGCCTATGTTCAATACCAACGAGATCCTGGATACCATCCACATGATCGACCAGCAGCACCTGGACGTGCGCACCATCACCATGGGGGTGTCTCTGCTGGACTGCTGCGACAGCGATCCCAAGGCCGCCTGCCGGAAGATCTATGAAAAGATCGTCCGCTCCGCCAGGGATCTGGTGAAGACGGGGGAGGACATCGAACACGAATTTGGGATCCCCATCGTCAACAAGCGCATCTCGGTGACCCCCATGGCCCTGGTGGCGGGGGCCTCCCGGTGCGAGGACTACACCCCCTTCGCCGTGGCCCTGGATAAGGCCAGGGCCGAGACGGGAGTCAACTTTATCGGCGGCTTCTCCGCTCTGGTGCAGAAGGGCATGACCCCCGCCGACGAAAAGCTCATCCGCTCCATCCCTCAGGCCCTCAGTGAGACGGAGCTGGTCTGCGGCAGCGTCAACGTGGGCTCCACCAAGGCGGGGATCAACATGGACGCGGTGGCCCTCATGGGCCGCACCATCAAGGATTTGGCTCAGCGCACCGCCGGCCAGGGGGGCTTCGGCTGCGCCAAGCTGGTGGTGTTCTGCAACGCCGTGGAGGATAACCCCTTCATGGCAGGGGCCTTCCACGGGGTCAGCGAGGGCGACCGGGTCATCAACGTGGGAGTCTCCGGCCCCGGGGTGGTGTACCACGCCCTCCAGAGCGTGAAGGGCGCTCCCTTCGACGTGGTGGCCGAGACGGTGAAGAAGACCGCCTTCCGCATCACCCGCATGGGCCAGCTGGTGGCCCAGGAGGCCTCCCGCCGGCTGAACGTGCCCTTCGGCATCGTGGATCTCTCCCTGGCCCCCACCCCCGCCATCGGGGACAGCGTNGCCCGGATCCTGGAGGANATGGGCCTGGAGACCTGCGGCACCCACGGCACCACCGCCGCCCTGGNCCTTCTCAACGACGCGGTGAAGAAGGGGGGCGTCATGGCCTCCTCCAGCGTGGGCGGCCTCTCTGGAGCCTTTATCCCGGTCAGCGAGGACGAGGGNATGATCGCCGCCGCCCAGTCGGGAACCTTGTNCCTTGACAAGCTGGAGGCCATGACCTGTGTGTGCTCGGTGGGCCTTGATATGATCGCCGTTCCCGGCGACACCACCGCCGAGACCATCTCCGCCATCATCGCCGACGAGGCAGCTATCGGCATGGTCAACTCCAAGACCACCGCCGTGCGGCTCATCCCCGCCCCCGGCAAAAAGGTGGGGGACATGGTGGAGTTCGGCGGGCTGCTGGGCTCGGCCCCGGTGATGCCGGTACACCCTGAGTCCAGCGCGGACTTTGTCCGCCGTGGAGGCCGGATCCCGGCCCCCATGCAGAGCCTGAAAAATTGAGGGCGATCATTTTCAGCCCCCATTCTCTGCCGGGTTTGCCTGAAAGAAAAATTGGCAAAAACGCCATAAAATCCCTTTCCAAAACAGCGGCGCCGGTGTATACTGTACATACAGGAGGACAAGCGTCCTGAATTTGTTTACTCAGGAGGTCACTGATATGCTTCATCTTGATCTTTCCANCGTTTCTCCCTTCCTTCCCGCCGGCTGGCGCGCTGGGGAGGAAAAGGGCCTGGAGAAGGCCCATGAATATGTAATGAACGGCACCGGCGCGGGCAGCGATTACCTGGGCTGGGTCCGCCTCCCCGCCGACTACGACAAGGCGGAGTTTGCCCGCATCCAGAAGGCCGCCGCCAAGATCCGCTCCGACTCCCAGGCTCTGGTGGTCATCGGCATCGGCGGCAGCTACCTGGGGGCCCGGGCGGTCATTGAGACCCTGACCTCCAACAACTACAACCTGGCCAGGAAGGGCNGCCCCGCCATCTACTTCGCCGGCAACGGCCTCTCCGCCGACGCCATGAACGAGGTCATCGACCTGGTGAAGGACGTGGACTTCTCCGTCAACGTCATCTCCAAGTCGGGCACCACCACCGAGCCCGCCGTGGCCTTCCGCATCTTTAAGGCCCTTCTGGAGGAGAAGTACGGCAAGGAGGGGGCCAGGGGCCGCATCTANGCCACCACCGACGCCAAGCGGGGGGCNCTGAAGGGGCTCAGCGACAAGGAGGGCTATGAGGAGTTCGTGGTGCCCGACGATGTGGGCGGGCGTTACAGCGTCCTCACTGCCGTGGGCCTTCTGCCCATCGCCGCCGCCGGGCTGGATATCGAGGCTCTGATGGCGGGCGCCCGGGAGGAGATGGAGCTTCTCGCCAAGCCCGGCATGGACAACCCCGCCTGGCAGTACGCCGCCGCCCGCCATGCCCTCTATGAAAGCGGCAAGCGGGTGGAGATCCTGGCCGGCTACGAGCCCGCCTTCCGGTTCTTCGGCGAGTGGTGGAAGCAGCTGTTCGGAGAGAGCGAGGGCAAGGAGGGCAAGGGCCTGTTCCCCGCCAGCGTGGAGTTCACCGCCGACCTGCACTCCATGGGCCAGTTCATCCAGCAGGGCGAGCGGGTGATGATGGAGACCGTGGTGCGCTTCGACAAGGCCCACAGCTCCCTCAATATCCCCAACGATCCGGAGAATGTGGACGGGCTCAACTTCCTGTCCGGCAAGTCCATGGCCTTCGTGGCCGAGCAGGCCCTGCGGGGGGTCATCCTGGCCCATGTGGACGGCGGGGTGCCCAACATCCTCATCACCGCCCCCGCCCGGGACGAGCGGAGCCTGGGCGCGCTGATCTACTTCTTCGAGTTCGCCTGCGGCGTCTCCGGCTACCTGCTGGGGGTCAACCCCTTCGACCAGCCGGGGGTGGAGGCTTACAAGAACAACATGTACGCCCTGCTGGGCAAGCCCGGCTACGAGGCGCAAAAGGCTGAGCTGGAAAAGCGGCTGGGCTGCTGAGGGAATTTGAAATTTTCGTGAATTTGCGTAAAAGAGTTGCAACCAAGCGGGAAAAATGTTACCATAGAACCAGAAACCGGGAACACTGTCCGGTGGACAACGTGAAGGAGTGATCAACATGGTTAGAGTGATCATGGGAGTCAAGGGTACCGGCAAGACCAAGCAGATGATCGAGCTGATCAATGCCGCCGCCAAGAGCGAGGCCGGAAGCGTGGTCTGCATCGAGCACGGCAGCAAGCTGACCTATGACATTCATTATCAGATCCGNTTGATCNAGGCGAAGGATNACGCCTTGCAGAACTTTGATATGCTCAAGGGCTTTATCAGCGGCCTCCACGCGGGCAACTACGNCATCACCCAGGTGTTTGTGGAGAGCCTGACAAAGCTGGTGAACGTCTCCGCTGAGGATCCTCAGGTGGAGCACTTCCTGGACTGGCTCAACGACTTCGGTGAGAAGAACGGCATCAAGTTCACNATCACCATCTCCGCCGACGCCTCCCTGGCCTCCGACGGGGTGAAGAAGTACTTCTGAGTCCTGCAAAAGAGAAAAGCAAAAGAAAACCGGCCGCCACTTTCGGAAGTGGCGGCCGGTTTTTTCTATGGAAAGAACTCAGGCGACGAGGAAGAACTTGACGAGGAACAGGGCGGAGATGACGTAGGTCAGGGCGGAGACCTCCCTGGCCTTGCCGGTGAACACTTTGATGACCGTGTAGGAGATGAGGCCCAGACCGATGGCGTGGCCGATGGAGCCGGACACGGGCATGGCGATGAGCATGAGGGCCACGGGAACCATCTGATCCATATCGTCAAAGTTCACGTTCTTCAGGCCCATGACCATCAGTACGCCCACGTAGATGAGGGCGGAGGAGGTGGCGGCGGCGGGGATGATGGCGGCGATAGGGGCGATGAAGATGCAGGCCAGGAACAGAACGCCGGTGGTGAGGGCGGTCAGGCCCGTGCGGCCGCCGGCCTCCACACCGGAGGCGGACTCCACGAAGGTGGTGACAGTGGAGGTGCCGGTGCAGGCGCCGGCCACGGTGCCCACTGCGTCGGCCAGCAGGGCCTGCTTCATGTGGGGCATATTGCCGTGCTCATCCACCATGCCTGCCCGGGAGGCGGTGCCCACCAGGGTGCCGATGGTGTCGAACATATCGATCATGCAGAAGGTGATAATGAGGGTGACGGCGGTGAAGGCGCCGATCTCCATGAAGCCCTGGAAGTTGAACTTAAAGAGGGTGGTGTCCACCATATCCTGGAAGGGGGGCAGGAAGGAGGCGCTGGACAGGGAGGCGAAGGGGTTGACCTGCAAAACGGCATAGGAGCCGATCCAGTAGACCACCGAGGCCACCAGCATGCCCAGCAGCACCGCGCCCTTGACGCCCTTCTTGGCCAGGATGACGATGACGAACAGGCCGATGAACATGGTGGCCACACTGAGTACCATGGCGTTATAGCCGGAGCCCATGGTGCTCNGGGCCACCGCGGGGGTCAGGGCGCCGANGAAATCACGCATCACGAAGAAGGGGCCGCCGGTTTCGGAGTAGACCCCGGCGTTGGAGCCGAAGCCGATGTTCATNNGCATCAGGCCGATGGCGGGGGCNATGNCCAGCCGAACGCCCAGAGGGATGGCGTCNACGATTTTTTCCCGGATGTTGAGCAGGGACAGGATGAGAAAGATGATGCCCTCAATGAGAATGATGACCAAAGCGGTCTGGAAGGAGGCCAGNTAGCTCATGCCGGTGAGGCTGACGATATTGGCCACCACCACGGCGAAGAAGCTGTTAAGACCCATGCCGGGNGCCAGGGCAAAGGGCTTATTGGCGGCGAAGGCCATGACGAACATAGCGATGGCCGAGGCGATGCAGGTGGCCAAAAATACGCCGTTCCAAAGCGGGGAGCCCACGTCGAAGCCGGTGAGCAGGTTGGGGTTGAGCGCGATGATGTAGGCCATGGTCATGAAGGTGGTCAGGCCCGCGANGAGCTCCGTGCGCAGGGTGGTGCCGTTTTCCTTGAGCTTGAACAATTTTTCCATTACGCTCCCTCTCCTCAACTTCCGGGATTTTTTCGGGATAAGGGAGGCGAACGGCAAAAAAGGGAAAAACAAAATAAGCAGAACTATATCGTTAGTTCCGCTCTATGCAATTCCGGTAGTTGTCGGATAGGCCGCCAGTAGAGACNCGAGACCCAACTCGTCTCGATTATACCGAAAATATGAAGTTGATAGAAGTATGCTACCATAAAAACCGGCAAAATACTACTGATTTTTTCTGCAAATTGACAACAGGAAAACTGGGGAGTATAATTCAAAATAGACAAAAGGCAAGGAGCTGATAGTATGACCTATGAGTTGTCCGTGGCGGGCCTGAGGCGGGAGCTGCCCCTGTGTCCTCTGAACGATACGCTGATGATCGGCGCGTTTGTGATCTTCGGCGATGTGGAGCTGACCTGCGCCTGCGCCCGGGAACTTTTGAAGAAGGCGCCGGAGTTTGACTACATGGTGGCGCCCGAGGCCAAGGCCATCCCTCTGATCCACGAGATGGCCCGCCAGAGCGGCCGCAACGAGTACTTTCTGGTGCGGAAAAAGAAGAAGGCCTATATGAACGGCGTGTTTGAGGCGGTGGATAAGTCCATCACCACCGAGGGGGAGCAGAAGCTCTACATGGATGGGGCGGACGCCGCCAAAATGAAGGGTAAGCGCATCCTTATCCTGGACGACGTGATCTCCACCGGCGGCTCTCTGGCCGCAGTGGAGAATCTGGTGGAGCAGGCCGGCGGCAATGTGGTGGGCCGCATGGCCATCCTGGCCGAAGGGGACGCCGCCAGGCGGCAGGACATCCTCTTTNTGGAGAAGCTTCCCCTGTTCAACAGCAGGGGGGAACCCCTGGGCTGAGGCGCTATCGTGAAACAAGGCCCCGTTTCCAAAATGGAAACGGGGCCTTGTTATATCTTTATTCGATGGGCCCGAAGTCCNCGTGGAAGGGGAAGACCACCCAGAGCGCCTTGCCCAGGACGTACCGTTCGTCCACTGTGCCCAGCAGCTCATGGCGGGAGTCGGAGGAGTGGTTGCGGTTGTCACCCATGACGAAGATAGAGCCCTCGNGCACCACCACGTCGGAGATAGACATTTCAGGGCTNGCGGGGGAGACCATGATCTCGTTGATATAGGGCTCGTCCAAAGCCGCGCCGTCCACNTAGACCTTGCCCGCGGTATAGTCCACCGTCACGTGCTGGCCGCCGGTGGCGATGACCCGCTTGACGATGGGGTCGTTCATAAAGGTGTTCTTGCGAAGCACCACCACATCCCCCTGCCTGGGGGAGTAGCCCAGGGACTGGAGGAGCATCAGATCCCCCTCGTGAAGGGTGGGCACCATGGAAGAGCCCTTCACCTCAATGACCCGCCCCACCAGGGCAAAAACCAGGATGAGGAAGATGAGGACGGTGACCAGGGTCTGCGTCCAGTAGAAAAGATCCAGCTTAAAGGAGCCCTTTTCCTCCTCGGGTTTTTCACTGGGATTCAAAGCCTCGTCAGTCATGAGATCAGCTCCTTTTCTGTGGGGGGAAATCCCCGCGGACTCATATGGAACAACTATTATAACCCAATCAAAGGGAAAATGCAACCTTCTCACAGCGAGGCCAGGGTCACATCCCGGCCCCTGAGCAGCCCGGCCTCCCGGCTGTGGCAGGTGAACAGGAGCACCTGCCGCTTTTCGGCCAAGTCCAGAAGGCAGTCCAGGGCGTAAGCGGCCCGGGTATCGTCAAAGGCGTCNAGGNCGTCGTNCAGCAGAATGGGGCAGGGTTNCCCGGCGGGGAGCACCAGCTCGCACATGGCGAGGCGCATGGCCAGGTAGAGCTGTTCCGCCGCGCCCACGGAGAGGGAGAGATCCTGCCGGTGGGCCGNGCCGTCCCGCTCCTGGGCCAGGGCCTGGAACTGGCGGGTGAGGGCGGCTTTGTCATACTTTCCGCCGGTGAGGGCGGAGAGAAAAGCGCCGGCCTTGGCGTTGACGGCGGGGGAGAACCGCNCNCGCAGAAGGGAGTCGGCGTTTTTCAGGCTCTCCAGGGCGGCGGCGATGGCGTCATACTCCCCCCGGCGCTGTTCCAGCGCCTCCATAAGCTGGCCCCGGCGCTCCTCCAGCTCCGCCGGGTCGCCCTGGGAGGAGAGCTCTCCCTGGAGCCGGGCGGCGCTGGCGGCGGTCCGCTCCAGCGCACCGTTTACGGTCTGAAGCCGNGCGGNCAGTTCCCCGGCGTCNCCCTGGACAGGGACGGCGGAGACCGCCGCCGCAGTTCCCTGGGGGGAGGGGAGAGCGGTGAGCAGCCGCTCCGCCGCCTCCAGCCTGGCCTGAGCCAGCCGGTAGGTTTCCCCCTGCTGCAGAGCCCGGGAGAGGGCGGCGGAGACCCCGAAGGGATCGGAGACTTGAGGGGCAAAGGGGCGGACAAAGCTTAGAAGCTGTCCGGTGAGCTCCTCTTTCTGCCCGGCGAGCTTGTCCCGCTCGGTCTGGGTGGCCTGAAGCTGCCGCTCCGCCTCCTGAAGGGCGGTCATCTTCCGGCTGTACTCTGTCCCACGGGTCAGAATGTCCTCCGGCGTCTGGGCCTGATAACGCTCCATAAGCGTGGAAAGCCGTTTTTTCTTTCCCCGGCCCATGAGGAACATGGGCAGGGCCACGACGGCCCAGCCCAGAATAGCGCCCAGGATGAGCATGGGCAGGGAATAGGGGCGGCCCTGGGCGGTGCGGCCGAGCGCAAAGCCCAAAATGCAGCCCACCGGCNCGCCCAAAAGGGACAGGAGGGAAGCCCCCTTCTTTTGCAGGGCCACGGCCTGGTCGTGGTCGGCTTGAGCCTTGGCGGCGGCCTGGGCGGCGTCCCAGCCGGAGAAACAGGGGTCTGACTGGGCAGCTTTCCGGGCCTCTTCCGCCGCCTCTCGGGCTGCTGGGACGGCCTTTTCCGCCAGGCGCAGATTGGCCTCTAAGGTGTTCCGATAGGCCAGGTCGCCCTGGGCCCGGCGCAGCTCTTCGGTGGAGGGAAGGCACCCTGCGGCAGCCTGGGCGGTCTGCAGGGCGTCCAAAGCGGCGTCGTAGTCCGCCTGAGCCTGCTGCCGCCGCTGGCCCTGTTGGGCGGCGCTGGCGGCGGCGTGGGCCTGGAGCCGGGTCTGGAGCTGNGCCTTCTGGGCCTGGAGGGCCTCCTGTTCCTGGAGGGCGGCCTGGGCCTGGCGGAGAAGCTCTCCCTGACGGGCGGCGGCGGTCTCTACCTGCTCCAGCTGGTGTTCCAGCTCGGGGATGAGGCCCACCCGGCTGTTTACCTTCCGCCGGTTGAGCCAGTCCTTCAGCCGCCGCTCCACCTGGGAGAAGGACACGTCCTCCTCCCCCGAGGTGGCCAGGGTGGCCACCCGCTTTTCCAGATCCCCACTGGGGGAGAGGGAGATCTCTCCCTGGCCCACAAAGGCGGTGCGCTCAAAGACCTCCCNNGAGATCCCCAGCAGGGTCTCGCCGCAGTTCTCCGCCGTCAGGCCGGGGACGGCCTCGCCGGTGGCGGTATAGACGGCGGAGAAGGCCCCCCAGGCCGCTGTTCCCTTGGGGCNNCGGTAAAGGGTGACCTCCCGGCCCTTCCATTCCAGCTCGATGGTGCCCTCCATGGCCGCCCCCGACCAGGGCTGGTAGCGGTTTTTCTCNGCCANGTAGCCCGCGCTGTNCCGGNCGCGGGTGGGGAAGCCGTAGAGCATGGCCCGGAGAAAGGCGCACCAGGTGGACTTGCCGGCCTCGTTTTGGGCCTGGATGAGGGTGAGGCCGTCGCCGGGGATCAGGACGGCCTTTTCCAGCGCACCGAAGGAGGCGGTCATTTTCCGTATTTTCATGGCGTATCCTCCCCATTTTCCAAGGCGGCAAGGCCGTAGCGCACCGCCCGCTCCAGGGTGGCCAGCTCCTCTCCCTGGGCGGCGGACATGCGCCAGCGCATATCCCGGAGGAAGAGGCCCGTGAGGCTGTCCTCCTTCTCCCGGGCCCACAGATCCTGGGGCACCCGGGTATGGTCGCGGACGGTCAGAGCCCAGCGGTAGGGCCTGGCGGCGGCCAGGAGGGCGCTGACGTCCAGAGCCCCGGCCTCCCCGGTGAGGATGAGGCGGCAGATGTCCTCGCCCCTTCCCTGGGCCAGGGCGGCGGTCACGGCCTGGGCGGGCTCTTTGCCCGTCAGGTCGCACTCCAGGATCTCATACCGGCGGCGGCACAGGGGGAGGAACTGGGCGGTGACCTGTGCGCCGTCCAGGGTGATCCACAAAGCGCCCTTGTCGCCCAGCTCGTCAAAGCCCCGGCCCTCGGCGCAGCCCGGGTAGGCCCAATATGTACCGCCCTCCCGCTGGAGGCCGGAGCAGCTGTGGACATGGCCCAGGGCCAGGTAGGTAAGGCCGCTCTGGGCGATCTCCTGACGGGAGATGGAGCCGTACCGGCCCGTGCCGTCCACATCCCCGTGGCACACCATCACCGCGGGCTTGTCCCCGCCGGCGTCCTGAAAGCCGGCCAGGGGGGAGTTGTCCCGGAACTGGCCGGTAAAGGCGCAGCCGTAAAGGTCGAGGCCAGGCAGCTCCACCCGCTGGGGGGCGGGTTCCCGGAAGAGGATCACGTTTTTGGGCCAGAAGTCGGCGGCGTAGAGGCAGGCGGGGTGATAGAAGTCGTGGTTGCCGGGGGCAATGGCCACCGGGGCGGGGATGCGTCCCAGGGCGGCGGCCAGGGCCTGGGCGGTCTCCCGGTAGGTCTGCTCCGAATCTAAAAGGTCGCCGGAGAGGAGCACCAGATCGGCCCCCTTCTCAATGGCGGTATCCGCCAGGGCGTCCAGAAAAAGCCGCTGCTCGGAGCGGCGCTGGCGGGCCTGCTCCGCTGTCAGGGCGGCGAAGGGGGCGTCCAGGTGGAGGTCGGCGGCGTGAAGGATGTGAAGCATGGAGCACGCTCCTTTCATGGAGAGGAAAATGGGGTGGTTTTGCGGGAGATAGGGGCCTGGGCGCCGGGTCAATCCCCCAGATCCACCCGCTCCACCGCCATGCACTTCCTGGCGGCGGTGTCGATGGTGAACAGAACGCTCTCCAGCTTCCGGGGGCCGGGGGCCTCCTCGTACCGCCGGGGAAGGCCGCCCAGGAAGCGGTTGACGGCCTGCTCGGGTTTGATGCCCAGCACCGACTGGGCCGGGCCGGTCATGCCCAGGTCGGTGACAAAGCCGGTGCCCTGGGGCAAAATATGCCCGTCGGCGGTGGGCACATGGGTGTGGGTGCCCCACACCGCCTGTACCCGGCCGTCCAGGTACCAGCCCATGGCCCCCTTCTCGCTGGTGGCCTCGGCATGGAAGTCCACCACCACGATGTCGGCCTCCATCTCCTTCAGGGCCTTATCGGCCACGGTGAAGGGGTTGTCGAAGTTGGCGTCCATCTCGGTGCGGCCGATGAGGTTCATCACCCCGATGCGCAGGCCCCTGGGGCCGTCGAAAACGCCCCAGCCCCGGCCGGGGACACGGCTGGTGTAGTTGCCGGGGCGGAGGATANAGGGATTTTCCTCCNAAAAGTCGGCGATCTGGAGGCGGTTCCAGGTGTGGTTGCCCAGGGTGATCACGTCGCACCCGGCGTCGAAGATGACCTGGGCCTGCTGGGGGGTGATCCCCACCCCGGAGGCGTTCTCCCCGTTGACCACGGTGAAGTCCACCGCCTTGAGTTTTTTCACGCTGCGCAGGTGGTCGGTGAGATAGTCNAGGCCGGACTGGCCCACCACGTCGCCTACGGCCAGAAGATGCAGGATCATGGGCATTGCCTCCTTGCGGTATTAACTTATATTATACGTCATCTTTCCCCAAAGCGCAATTATAACCGCGGGGGAGGAAGGGGGATCGGGGAATAAAATTGTAAACATTTTTTGAATCCCCTTGAAAAGCCGTACACGAAGGATTATCATATATTAGCACTCCAATTCCTGGAGTGCTAATATTCGTTTTTGATAAAATTATCATATATGGAGGCAAAAAATCATGGCAAAGAAGCAATTCAAAGCGGAATCCAAGCGGCTGCTCGATCTGATGATCAACTCCATCTACACCCACAAGGAGATCTTCCTCCGGGAGCTGATCTCCAACGCCAGCGACGCGGTGGACAAGCTGGCCTACAAGGCCCTTACCGACGACAAGGTGGGCGTCAAGCGCAAGGATTTTCAGATCACCCTGGAGACTGACAAGCAGGCGCGCACCATCACCATCACCGACAACGGCATCGGCATGACGAAGGAGGAGCTGGAGAAGAACCTGGGCACCATCGCCCGCAGCGGCTCCCACCAGTTCAGGCAGGAGATGGACAAGGCCGCGGCGGGGAAGAAGGTGGACATCATCGGTCAGTTCGGCGTGGGCTTTTACTCCGCCTTCATGGTGGCCGATACGGTCACTGTCCGCTCCCGGGCCTATGGGGCGGAGGAAGCCTGGGAGTGGAAAAGCGACGGAGCCGACGGCTACACGGTGGAGAGCTGCAGGAAGGAGGGCGTGGGCACCCAGGTCATTCTTCACCTGAAGCCGGACACCGAGGAGGAGAAGTACAGCGAATATCTGGAGGCCGGCCGGCTCCAGGAGCTGGTGAAGAAGTACTCCGATTACGTCCACACCCCCATCCGCATGGAGGTGAGCCACACCCACATGAAGCCCCGCCCGGAGGACGCCGGGGAGGACTACCAGCCGGAGTACGAGACCCACACGGAGATCGAGACCCTCAATTCCATGGTGCCCCTGTGGCAGAGGCAGAGGAGCCGGGTGAAGAAGGAGGAGTACGANNAGTTCTACCGGGAGAAGTTTGGGGACTGGGAGGAGCCGCTGTGCACCATCCACATCGCCGCCGAGGGCCAGATGGAGTACAAGGCCCTGCTCTTCATCNCCGCCCACGCTCCCTTCGATTACTACTCCAAGGACTACGAGAAGGGCCTTCAGCTCTACTCCTCCGGGGTGCTCATCATGGACAAGTGCGGGGAGGTGGTTCCCGACCACTTCTCCTTTGTCAAAGGGGTGGTGGACTCCCAGGATCTGCCTCTGAACATCTCCCGGGAGACCTTGCAGCACACTCGGGCCCTCCACATCATGGAGACCAATGTGGAGAAGAAGGTGAAGGCGGAGCTGCTCAAACTCCAGAAGGAGGAGCGGGAGAAGTACCTGCAGTTCTGGAAGGGATTCGGCCGCCAGCTCAAGTACGGCACGGTGAACGGGTACGGGGCCAAGAAGGAGGTCTTGCAGGATCTGCTGTTGTTCCACACCTCGGACGGCGAGGCGCTGACCACTCTGGCCGAGTATGTGGAGCGGATGAAGGAGGGACAGGAGAGCATCTTCTACCTGTGCGCGGAGAGCGTGGAGCTGGCCCGGGCCCTGCCCCAGGCCGAGCGGGTGCTGGACAAGGGCTACGAGATCCTGTACTTTACCGACGAGGTGGACGAGTTCGTGGCCCAGACCCTGATGCGCTATGCCGACAAGTCCTTCAAAAACGCCGCCGACGCCGACGCCCTTCCGGAGACGGAGGAGGAGAAGCAGGCCGCCGAGAAGCGGGCGGAGGCCAACCGACCGGTGCTGGATTTCGTGAAGGAGGCCCTGGGGGACAAGGTCAGCGACGTGCGCCTTTCCAAAGTCCTGAAGTCCGGGGCGGTGTGCATGACCGCCGACGGCCCGCTGAGCCTGGAGATGGAAAAGTACTTCCAGAAGATGGGCGACGAGGGCATGGGGATGATGAAGGCCCAGCGGGTGCTGGAGCTCAACGCCGACAGCCCGGTCTACGCGGCGCTGAGCCAGGCGGTGGCCCAGGAGCCGGAGAAGGCGAAGAAATACGCCCAGCTCCTCTACGACCAGGCCCTCATCATTGCCGGTCTGCCCATTGAGGACACGGCAAAGTATACAGAGCAGGTCTGTTCCCTGATGGTATAATATGGATGTCTCAAAAGGGAGAGATCAAGGGCGAAAAAGCTTGCATAATATTTTAAGAAATGATATGATGCTTTTGTAGACGCCATTTGTTCCAAAAATATAAAAAGGAGGGGATCGAATGAAAAAGAAAGTTTTGTCTCTGGTCCTGGCTGGGGCGTTGTGCCTGAGNTTGGGCGCTTGCGGGAGCGGAGCGGGGAAGGAGACCCCCGAGGCCAAAGGGATCTACACGCCCGGAACCTATGTTGGAATTTCGGAAAAGGGCATGGGAGGCAAAGTGAAGGTGGAAGTGACGGTGGATGAAAACGCCATCACTGCCGTCAACGTTGTCAAGCATGCCGAGACGCCTGGTATCTCCGACCCTGCTATGGAACAGATCCCCGCCGCTATTATGGAGGCGAACTCTCCCGAGGTAGAGGCTGTGGCCGGCGCGACCCTGACCTCCGAGGCGATCAAGNAGGCCGTGGCCGGCGCCCTGGCGGTGGCCAGAGGCGAAGCCGAGCCTGTGGAGGAGACGAACACGGCCAGCGTGGAGCTCCCCTTCGAGAGCCCTGATGTCATCGTCATCGGCTGTGGCTTTGCCGGGATGAACACCGCGCTGAGCGCCGCGGAGGCGGGAGCCAATGTGCTGGTGCTGGAGAAGACCGGTAAATGGGGCGGCTCCGCCAACGTGGGCGGCTCTACCCTTTCCGGCGCGGGCACCAAGATGCAGAAAGAGGCGGGGATCNAGGATNCCCCCGAGCTGCTGGTGGAAGAGATCGAGAAGCGCAACGCCGACAACGGAGGCAAAGAGAACTATAACGAGGAGCTCNCCTGGTACTATNCCCGCNNCTCCGGCGAGGCGGTGGACTGGCTGGACAGCCTCGGGGCGGATCTGGGTGACCGGGTACCCCGGATGCCCAGCCTCTACGAGCCGATGAATGTGGCCCGTGTCTATAGCTCCGGCAAGATCTCCACCTACATCGATGCCGTGGGCAAGCTGCTCACTGAGCAGGTGGAGGCCGGCAAGGTGGCTATTCTCTACAACACCCCGGCCACTGAGCTCATCATGGACGGAAGCGCCGTTNTGGGCGTGAAGGCCCAGANCGAGGACGGCGCTGANGTAGAGTTCCGCGCCCCCGCCACCGTCATGTGCACCGGCGGCTACGGCCACAGCGAGGAGCTGCTCCACCAGTACAATTTCCAGAACTGCCTGACCACCAGCCCTGAGTTCTGTACCGGCGACGGCTTCCGCTTCGCCATGCAGGCCGGCGGTGTGCTGAAGAACATGGACTACTGCTCCACTTACGCCGGCGGCGTTCGGGACGGGGACAACTTTGTCAAGACCATGAGCATCCGGGTCAAGGACTTCCCCTACATGATCTTCGTTAACAAAGACGGCGNNCGCTTCGTGGACGAGCTGGGCGCTGAGGACGGCTCGGACTACGATGAGNTNACCNCCTGGTGGAAGAAGGGGGACAACACCGTTTACATCATGTTTGACCAGGCCATGGTGGACGAGCTCCGCGAGCGGGAGATGCCCATCTTCTCTGGCGATAAGGATTGGAGCAAGNGGGATACCGCTGTGGAGAAGGGCCAGGAGATCTTTAAGGCCGACACCGTGGCGGAGGCCGCCAAGCTGGCGGGCATCGATGAGGCCGGGCTGGAGGCCACCATTGCGCGCTATAACGGCTTTGTGGACGCCGGGGAGGACGCCGACTTCGGCCGGATCCGGGAGATGAAGAAGTTCGAGACCGGCCCCTACTACATCGTGCGTACGATCCCCTACGTGATGATCACCTCGGGCGGAGCTTGGATGAACGACAAGTGCCAGCTTCTCAACGAGGCGGGCGAGCCCATTCCCGGCCTTTATCAGGCCGGCGAGATGGTGGGTAACGCAAATATCTGCGGCCACACAACCTTCGGCGGTATCCAGAATACCGGCTGTATGGTCTTTGGCAAGCAGGCGGGCGCCCAGGCCGCCGCCTATGCCGCGCAGCAGAAGTAAAGAGACTGTCCGGGCCGAAAAGCTCTTCCCCGTTCCTGGAATGGGGAAGAGCTTTTCTTTTTTTGAAAATTATGAAAAAAATTTCCAGAGATGGATTGCAATTTTTTAACAACTTGCTATACTGTGTTGCGTATAGGAAATAAATTNTCTCATGCCAATANTTGAAAGGAGTATACAATGAAAGGAACAAAACTTGCGGCTCTGTCTCTGTGCGCGGCCCTGCTCCTGTCCAGCTGCGGAACCCCCGCCGAGAAGGCGACTGTCTCGGCCGCCCCCCAGGAGGGGACTTACAAAGCGGGNACATACGAGGCCAGCGCCGATGGCAGAAACGGCCCGGTGAAGGTGTCCGTCACCTTCTCCGCCGACGCCATCGAAAAGGTGGAGATCACCGAGCACACCGAGACNGGCGGGAACGCGGATCCCGNCATCTCCGACATCCCCGCCGCCATTGTGGACTATCAGAGCCTGGGTGTGGAGGCCGTATCCGGCGCCACCATCACCTCCGATGCCATTCTGGCGGCCGTGGCTGACTGCGTCAAGCAGGCNGGCGGCGATNTGGACGCCCTGAAGGCCGTTCCAGTCGGAGAGGGCCCGAAGGTCGAGACCCTCCAGGATACCACCGTTGACGTGCTGGTGGTGGGCGGCGGCGGCGCCGGCCTCTCCGCGGCCCTCTCCGCGGCCCAGAACGGGGCCAGCGTCATCGTAGTGGAGAAGCTGTCCGCCTTGGGCGGCAACACCCTGCGCTGCGGCGGCGCCTTCAACACCTATGACCCTGAGGGCCAGGCCAACAACCCCATGGACGAGGCGCTGGCCTCCACTGTGGAGGGCCTGCTGGCCCACGAGGACGTGAGTGAAGAGCACGCCGCGCTGAAGGCCGAGGTACAGGAGCAGTGGGACGAGTACAAGGCCTCNGGCCGAACCAACCTCTTTGACTCCCCCGAGTGGCACGCCCTCCAGACTCTGGACGCGGGCGACTATCTGGGTAACATCTCTCAGATCCGCACCCTGACCTCCAACAGCCTGGACACCCTCCACTGACTCTCCGATAACGGCGTGAACTGGAGCGNTGAGGTGAGCACCGTGGTGGGCGCNCTGTGGAACCGCTCCCACCAGACCCTGCCCGATCCCAGCGGTGCTGAGATCGTGGCCGCGCTGGAGAACGCCGCCCGGGATGAGGGCGTGCAGATCTATCTGGACACCAAGGCTGAGAGCCTGGTCAGCGAGGGCGGCAAGGTCACCGGCGCCGTTCTCACCAACGCCAACGGCGAGACCGTCACCGTGAAGNCCACCAAGGGTGTGATCCTGGCCACCGGCGGCTTCGGCGCCAACCCGGACATGCTCAAGGAGTATAACCAGGAGGGCTCCAAGTGGGAGAACATTGNGAAGCTCTCCACCAACAACACCCCCGGCGCCACCGGCGACGGCATCACCATGGGTCTGGACGTGGACGCCAACCTGGTGGGCATGGGCTGGANCCAGCTGATGGCTCTGAACTCCNTCTCCGGCGGCGGCATCTCTGGCTATGTGAACAGCACCGCCTTCGTCAACAAGGAGGGCAAGCGCTTCGTGGCCGAGGATCAGCGCCGTGACGTGCTGGCCGAGGGCGCCCTGGCCCAGACTGACCAGATGTTCTTCGGCATCTGTGACAACAAGGAGGCCACTCTCCGCATGGCCCAGGAGGCTCTGGACGGTCAGGTGCAGTATGGCATGATCTCCCGGGGCGAGACCCTGGCCGAGCTGGCTGAGACCATCGGCGTGCCCGCCGAGGCTCTGGAGCAGACCATCGCCGAGTTCAATGACCTGGTGAAGGCCGGCAAGCCCGACGAGTTTGGCCGGAGAACTTGGGAAGGCACCATTGAGGAGGGCCCCTTCTACGCGGTGGCCTTCTCTCCCTGCGTCCACCACACCATGGGCGGCCTGGAGATCAACGGCAACGCTGAGGTGCTCAGCGCCGACGGAGCCGTCATCGAGGGCCTGTACGCGGCCGGTGAGGTCACCGGCGGCATCCACGGCACCAACCGGGTGGGCGGCAACGCCGTGCCCGACGCGCTGACCTTCGGCAAGATCGCCGGCGAGAACGCGGCAGCGAAATAAGGAAAGCACAAGAAAAGCCCCTGTCCAGTTTGGACAGGGGCTTTTTTCGCGGTGGAAGGACGTTTTTTCGGCCGGGAGAGGTCACCGCACTTCTTCGTACATCCCCGCGGCGTCGGCCTTTCCTACGATCTCCTGGACTGAGAGCACCTTCACCTTTGTGACGCGCTCGCCGAACTTCNGTTCCAGTACGTCGCCGGGCTTCACCTCGTAGGACGCCTTTACCGCCCGGCCGCCCACGGTGACCCGGCCGGCGTCGCAGGCCTCGTTGGCCACCGTCCGCCGTTTGATNAGCCGGGAATTTTTCAGCCATTTATCCAGTCGCATGGGATTCACCTCAAATACAGGATGGCAAAAACGGCCCCGGGAAACCCGGAGCCGTTTTGTTTTTCGTCAGACAGAGAGCGGAATTATTTCGCCACAGCGTCCTTCAGAGCCTTGCCGGGCTTGAAGACGGGAACCTTGGAGGCGGGGATCTGGATGGTCTCCTTGGTCTTGGGGTTACGGCCAATGCGGGCGGCGNGGGACTTCACCTCGAAGGCACCGAAGCCGACGAGCTGGACCTTGTCGCCGGAAGCCAGGCAAGCGGCAATGGCCTCGATGGTGGCGTTGACGGCGGCCTCGGTGTCCTTCTTGGACAGACCGGCCTTCTCGGCGGCGGCATTGATGAGTTCAGCTTTATTCATGATGGTTNCCTCCTGTTTTTTCTTGACGCTTTATGCGTCTGTATACTTAAGGCCGAAGCCGTTAAGTCCGTTTTGCCTCCTCCCAGAGCTTGTCCAGCTCCGTGAGGGTCATCTCCTTCATATCCTTCCCCTGAGCCCGGGAGAGTGCCTCTACCTTAGCGAAGCGGGAGATGAATTTTTCCGTGGCGGCGTTGAGACACACCTCGGGGTCGGCGTCCACGAAGCGGGAGACGTTCACCGCGGCGAACATCAGATCCCCCAGCTCCTCGGTGACGTTGGTGCCCAGGTCGATGGCCTCCCGGAGCTCACCCAGCTCCTCGGCGAGCTTGTCCACCGCGCCGGAACAGTCGTCCCAGTCAAAGCCGGCCTTTTTCGCCTTTTTCTGTACCTTCTCCGCCCGCCACAGGGCGGGCAGGGATCTGGCCACGGAGGTGAGGGTGTCGGTATAGGTCTCCTGGTGCTTTTCCTCCCGCTTGAGCTCATCCCAGTTGACCAGCACCTCGTCGCTGCCAGACACGGAGACGTCCCCAAAGACGTGGGGGTGGCGGAAGATGAGCTTTTTACAAATGCCATCCGCCACGGCGTCCAAATCGAACCGGCCGGCTTCGCGCTCGATGTCGGCGTGGAAGACCACCTGGAGCAGCACATCCCCCAGCTCTTCCTTCAAATGCTCGGGGTCTTGCTCGTTAATGGCCTCGACGACCTCGCAGCTCTCCTCCATCAGACCGCGGCGGAGAGATTCATGGGTCTGTTCGCCGTCCCAGGGGCAGCCCCCCGGCGCGCGGAGGATGGAGACGATGTCTTCCAAGTCCTTGAGGCCATAGGTTTCTTTCCTAACAAAATCTATCATATTTTGCCTCCCACTGCAAGAGGTTTTTCGCAAAAAATGCTTGAAATCACTGAATTTTTTCCTGTTGTTTCCATAACTTTGGGGGTTATGTCGCCCTTGAAGAGAACAATTACTGAATATGAAGGAGCCTGGCGATCTTATCTCCCTTGGGCATGAGAGCCAGATCGTCGGGGGAAATGGCCCGCAGGGCCAAAATGAGGATGACATAGACCACCATGCCGGCCAGGATGCCCGCCAGAGTGCCGATGGAGTTGCCCAGGAAGCGGGAGACCAGTCCGTGGCAGCCCCAGGCGGCCAGTCCCATCAGGGCGGAGGCGGCCAAAGGCTTCAAAAAGACCCGGCTGTACTTGGGAGGGTGGGGGATCGCCCGGTAGATGAAGAACAGATCCATGGCCGAGGCCACGNCGAANNAGACCAGGGTGCCGATGGGCGCGCCCNTGATATTGATGTCATAATTGCCCACCAAAACATAGTTGACCAAGATCTTGATGACGCCACCCACCACCACGGTGAGCATAGGCAGGTTCACCAGCCCGTGGGCCTGGAGGATGGAGTTGCAGATGAGCATNAGGCACACGAAGATGGAGGCCAGGCCCAGCTCGCTCATAATGGGCCCGGCGGAGACGGGATCCAGCTTGAAGAGCATCTGGACGATGGGGCCGCCCAGAGCGAACAGGCCGAAGCCCATGGGCAGGAAGAGGAGCGCGCCGATGCGCAGGGCGGACTCGCTGATCCGGCTGGCCCCCGGCTTATCCCGCCGGGCAAGGCAGGCGGACACGGCGGGGATGACGCTGGCGGTGATGGCCACCATGAGCTGGGAGGGCAGGTTGTAGATGGCCATGCACTTGTCGTAGATGCCCTTGAGGCCCTGGGCCATGTAGAGCACAGGCTCCACGCCGCCCTTGTCCAGCTGCTGGNCCACAGNCTCGGNGGTGATAAGCTCCGGCATATCGGTGTACANCTGCTTGAGCAGGGACAGGACGACCTTGCTGTCGATGATGGTGACGATGGAGATGGCGGCGGAGCCCAGGGTGATGGGGATGGCCAGCTTCAAAAGCCGGGATAGGATGGCGCCGTCGCCGTCGGGGGTGTCGGCGCCCTTGGCGCCGCGGGCGCCCCGGTCTTTGAGAAAATGGACGAGCATATACAAAAGGGCGATGACGCTGCCGATGGAGACGCCGGCGATGGCGCCGGTGGCGGACATGCGCTGCCGGTAGCTGGGCTCGCCGGGCAGGAGCATGAGCACGGCGTAGGCCAGGGCCAGGCCGAAGACCATCTTGCAGGTGGCCTCGATGATCTGGCTCACGGCGGTGGGCACCATGTTGGAGTGGCCCTGGTAGTAGCCCCGGAAGGCGGCCATGACGCACACGCACAGCACCGAGGGGCTCAGGGCCCGGACGCAGTAGACGGCGGACTCATCCTCCATGAAGTTGGCCAGGGGCTGCCCGAAGACGGACATGGCCAGGAAGCTGACAAGGCCCAGCAGCAGGAAGGTGCGCAGGGCCACGGAGAACACCCGGCGCACCTGGTTCTGGCGGCCCAGGGTGTTGGCCTCGGAGATGGTCTTGCTCAGGGCCACGGGCAGACCCGCCGTGGAGATGGTGAGGAAAAAGTTATAGATATTATAAGAGGTGTTGAAGTCTACATAGGCCTCCTCCGAGAGGATCCGGCCCAGGGGGATCTTATAGACGGCGCCGATGAGCTTGACGATGATGGNACCCACCGCCAAAATGGCNGCGCCNCCAAAGAAGGTACTCTTTTTTTGCGATTCAGACAAGATTTGCCACAGCCTTTCCGGGGTGATTTGCCGATAGCCCCTTACGCTCCAAACAGCATGGGTACGGCGTAATCCAGCACCTCCCGCCGGNTCTTCTCCGCGTCGATGGTGANAAACGTCCCATTTTCATATATGACCTTGCCCCGGCACATATTCAGCGTTACGTTGGCGCCGTGGGCGGCGTAGGCAATGTTGTTGGCGGCGTCGTGGCAGGGCAGCAGGTTCAGGGCCTGGCCGTCCAGCAAAATGAGATCGGCCCAAAGGCCGGGGAGGATGGCGCCGGTGTCCCGGCCCAGGGCTCTGGCCCCGCCCAGGGTGGCCATCTCCACCGCGTCCCAGGCGGTGAGAGCCANNGGGTCGNAGCGCACGCCGTTNTGCAAAATGGCGGCCAGCTTCATGTCCTCGAACATATCGGTGGTGTTGTTGGAGGAGACGCCGTCGGTGCCCAGGGCGATGTTGACCCCCGCCTTGCGCATGTCGGGGATGGGGGCCACGCCGGAGCCCAGCTTCAGGTTGGAGACGGGATTGTGGACGGCGGTGACGCCCTTTTGGGCCATGATGGCCCAATCCTGAGGCTCCGTCCAGACGCAGTGGGCGGCGGTACAGCGCACGTCCAGCACGCCGTACTTCTCCATGACCCGGATGGGGGTCAGACCGCCGTGGCGGGCCTTACACTCCTCGTGCTCGTGCCGGGTCTCGGAGATGTGGACGTTGACCCCCAGGCCGTGGGCCTTGGCAAAGTCGGCCACCCACTCCCAGAGCCCGGGCTGGGAGGTGTACTCGGCGTGGATGGAGCCGTCCACCNGGATGCGGCCGCTGTCAAAGCCGTGCCAGGCGTCATAGAGCGCCTGGGTCTTGGCGCAGTCGGAGCAGACGTCGGGGGAGAAGGTCTCCCCAAAGAACACCGCCCCCAGCCCCAGGTTGGCGGAGACCCCCGCATCGGCTACGGCCTGGGCCACGGTGAGGGTGTGCATATACATGTCGCACAGGCAGGTGGTGCCCGAGGCGATCATCTCCATGAGACCCAGGTCGGCGCAGGCGCGAATGGCCCGGTCGTCCCACTTGGCCTCCACGGGAAAAATGAAGTTGTTGAGCCAGTCGTGGAGCTCATGGCCGTCGCCATAGCCCCGCATGGCGGTCATGGGCACATGGGTGTGGGCGTTGACCAGACCGGGCATGAGGATGCCCCCCTTGCCGTCAATGACCCGCGCAAAGGTTCCGGCGGGCTTTTTGGCGCCCACCGAGGCGATCTTGCCGTCCTCCACCGCCACAAAGGCGTTGGGGAGAACGGTGCGGCCGGCGTCCATGAGTACGGCGGTNNCATTCTGAAAGAGGATAGACATGGATGGCTCCTTTCGGGTTTACATAATTACATCTTCTNCAGGCACTTGAGCACCAGCTCCGAGAAGGGGCNCTTCCGGGCCTCGGCAGTCTCGTTGACCTCCTCCCCGGACAGGGGCTGATCCAGGATGCCGGCGCACATGTTGGTGAGCATGGAGAAGCCCAGCACCTCCATGCCGGCGTGGGCGGCGGCGATGGCCTCGGGGGCGGTGGACATGCCGCAGGCGTCGCCGCCCAATACCCGGGCGGCCCGAACCTCGGCAGGGGTCTCGAACTGAGGGCCGGGGAAGTAGCAGTAGACTCCCTCCCGGAGGGTGAGGCCCAGCTCCCGGGCGCTCTGGCGGGCCACATCCTGGAACCGGGGGGTGTAGATGTGGGACACGTCGGGGAACCGGGGGCCGAACTCGGCCAGGTTTTCACCCCGCAGGGGGGACTCCATGAAGAACTTGATGTGGTCGGTGATGAGCATGATATCGCCCACATCCCAGTCCTTGTTGACACAGCCGGCGGCGTTGGTGAGCATCAGCTTGGTGCAGCCCACCAGCTTCAGCACCCGCACGGCGTAGGCCACCTCCTCATAGGAGTAGCCCTCGTAGTGGTGCATCCGGCCCTGCATCACGGCCACCTTCTTACCCGAGAGGGTGCCGCACACCAGCCGCCCAGCGTGGCCGGGGGCGGTGGAGACCTTAAAATGGGGAATGTCGCCGTAGGGGATGATGATGGGGTTTNCTACGATATCGCCCAGGAAGCCCAGACCGGAGCCCAGCACCATGGCCACCTCGGGCTGGAAGGAGCCCAGCTTGCTCTGGATCAGCGCGGCGCTCTCCTGGTAGAAGGAAAAGGGAAAGCTCATAATAGNCCGTCCTTTCTCACAGTTCGTTATTTTATGGNCGAGATAGGTTATTTTACACCGTTTTGGGAGAAATTGCAATCCATATTGAAGCCCGGCGGGCCTCCGCCCCCGGGGGCGGGTCGTCCTTTTTGGTGAAAAAGGACGATTTCTCCTGAAAATAAGTACGACCCCTTGCAATCACAGGAGGAGGGAGATATAATAAAAAATACCTTTCAGGTACAAAAAGGANGAANTATTGTGAACAAGTTAACCCGTCTGCTTACCGCAGTGGGCCTGTCTGTGGCCCTGTTGGGCTGCGGCAGCGCGCTGGCCGCCGAGGACAGCGGCATTGCCGTCCAGCTGGACGGTCAGGCGCTGACCTTCACCGACGCTGTGCCCCAGGTGCAAAACGAGCGCACCTTCCTGCCCTTCCGGGCCGTCTTCGAGGCCCTGGGCGCCCAGGTGGACTGGAACGCCGACACCGGCGCCATCTCCGCCGTCCGGGACGGCAAGACCGTCACCATGCTCCCCGGCTCCACTGACGCGTCAGTGGAGGATGGCGGTGTGGTCACCGCCATCCAGATGGATGTTGCCCCCTACGCCGCCGCCGATGAAAACGGCGTGTGGCGCACTTACGTGCCCGTCCGCTTTGCCGCCCAGGCCTTTGACTGTGTGGTGGGCTGGGATCAGGAGAGGGCCACCGCCATCCTGGTGGACAGCGCCAAGCTGCTGGACGAGGCCATGGAGGGCAAGAACTTCACCTATCTGGAGAAGCTGGCGGCCTACAGTGAGAAGTACAACGAGGGANTCTGGAATGTGGATATGACCGTGGACGGCAGTATGTCCCTGCTGGGGGCGGAGATGCCCCTCGCCGCCGCGGTCAAGGGCGTCATGGCCGACGGCGAGAAGCTGGAGATGGACATGAACATGAAGATGGATATGACCAACCTGGCCTCTCTGGTGAGCGCCATGGGCCAGACCGGGCTGAGCGAAGAGGATCTGGCCATGCTTGCCGTCATGAAGGAGAAGGGCGTCGACCTGTCCNTGCNGGGCGATCTGGGCCTGGGCGCCCTTTATATGAATGTGGACAGCGAGCTGCTGGCCGACGCNGGCANGAGCGCCGACGACTGGTATAAGCTGGATCTGGCGGCCATGATGGAGCAGTCCGGCGTGGATTGGGTGGAGCTGATGGAGACCTCCAAGTCTGTGGACTACGTCGCGCTGNNGAAGTCCTCTCTNAGCTCTNNGACCGTCACCGACNCCACCGCCGCCTATGAGCAGGTGAAGACCACGGTGGAGACCGTTCTGGCCGCGCTGAGCGACGAGGGCTTTGTGAAGGAGGGCGACCAGTACACCGCCATTCTTGATCTGGAGGAGAATGGCGTCACCGTCACGATGGTGTTCGTCATGACCATGAAGGATGACGCCGTCACCGCCTATGTTGTCGGCATGGGTATGACGGCGGAGGAGGATGGCGTGACCGTGACCATGGACATGAACATCGCCGTGGATGAGAACGACCAGATGCTGGCCGAGGTGAAGATGGACATGGCGNGGCTGATGGCCATGGAGCTGAACATGGCCGGCGGCTACGCTCCCGGAAAGACTGCTCCCGCCACCGAGCCTCCCGCCGGGGCCAACGTGGTGGACTTCNTGGAGCTGATGGGCGCCGAAGAGTAAAAGAGAACCGCCAAAAGGAGGACGCCTTCGGGCGTCCTCCTTTTATTTTTTTGCCAAAATCGAAAACTGCCTATTGACAGACCGGAAATGAAATGGTAGTATATCAAAAAATCAAGTTGAAAGGAGGCGCGCCTATCATGACTTACGGTTATGGCATGATGATGCGGGGTATGGACATGGCGATGATGCCGATGCCCACGTTTTTGCGCGCCTCCGCACAGATGTTCTGAGAGATCACGGCCGTTGGGCCGGTTTCAGAAAGCGGGAAGCGCGTAGGCGCTTCCCGCTTTTATTTTGCGAAGAAGGCCGAGGTACCCAACGGCCTGCCTGTATATAAGCCCACTTTGAGAAAGAGGGAATGAACGTGATCCAATTAGACCACATCAGCAAGACCTTCGGCAGTGAGACCGATGGAGTTCACGCTGTGCGGGACGTGACCTTACATATCGCCCCGGGCGAGATCTTCGGCATTATCGGCTACTCCGGGGCGGGCAAGTCCACCCTGGTTCGGTGCATCAATCTGCTGGAGCGTCCCACCGCCGGAACGGTGACGGTGGACGGACAGGAGCTGACGCGAATGCCCCAGTGCCAGCTGCGTCAGGCCAGGAAGAAGATCAGCATGATCTTCCAGCAGTTCAACCTGATGCCCTCCCGCACCGTGGCCCAGAACGTGGCCTTTCCCCTGAAGGGCAGCGGCCTTTCCAAGGAGGATATTGCCGTCAAGGTCAGAGAGCTTCTGGAGCTGGTGGGACTGCCGGACAAGGCGGAGGCCTATCCCGCCNAGCTCTCCGGCGGCCAGAAGCAGCGGGTGGCCATCGCCCGGGCCCTGGCCAGCGATCCCAAGGTGCTTCTGTGTGNCGAGGCCACCTCCGCCCTGGATCCCCAGACCACCCAGTCCATCCTCCGGCTCATCAAGGATATCAACCTGCGGACGGGCATCACCGTGGTGGTCATCACCCACGAGATGGCGGTGGTCAAGGAGATCTGCCAGCGGGTGGCGGTCATGGATGGAGGCTATGTAGTGGAGGAGGGTAGCGTCTTTGACGTATTCTCCAACCCCCGGCAGCCGGTGACCCGGTCTTTTATCGCCACTACCTCCAACCTGGGGAAGATCGAGGAGCTCATTGCCGCGGATGACCCCATGGTGGCGCTGAAGCCCAGCCAGGTCATTGCCCGGNTCAACTACGGACAGGGCAACGTGGCCGAGGCCACCATCTCCGAGATCTCCCGCCGGTTCAATGTGGATGTGAGCATCCTGTTCAGTAACGTGGAGATCATCGCCGGCCAGTCTCTGGGCGGTCTGGTGGCTACCATCAGCGGAGAGCGGGTCAGTGAGGCCATCGCCTACTTGAGTGAAAAGGATGTCGTTGTGGAGGTGTTGAAGCGTGGCTGAGCTGCTGAATCAACTTCTGCCCAANCTGATGGAAAAGCCGGAGATGCTCTGGCAGTCCCTTGTGGAGACCCTCCAGNTGGTGAGCANCGCGGGCAGCATCGCCTTTGTCATCGGCCTGGCGCTGGGGGTGACCCTTATCGCCACCCGTCCGGGCGGGGTGATGGAAAACCGCTGGCTGTACTTTATCGTTGGAAAGATCATAGATCTCTTTCGTTCCATCCCCTTCATCCTGCTGATGATCNTGCTTCGGGACTTTACCCGCAGCGTGATGGGGACTTACATCGGCGTCAAGGGCGCCATCGTTCCCCTGCTGTTCGGCACGGTGCCCTTCTTCGCCCGGCAGGTGGAGACCGCCANGGCCGAGGTGCCCGCCGGCCTTGTGGAGGCGGCACAGTCCATGGGCTGCTCCCCCTGGGAGATCCTCTGGCGGGTCAGCCTGCGGGAATCTATTCCGGGCATCGTCCGGGGCACCACCATCACCCTGGTCTCCCTCATCGGCTTTACCGCCATGGCGGGGGCGGTGGGTGCCGGCGGTCTGGGCAACTTCGCCATTTCCTACGGCGGAAACCGGCTTCAAATGGACATCGCCTATGTGGTGGTGCTGGTCGTTTTGATCATGGTCAGTCTCATCCAGGCCATCGGCAGCTCTATCGCCCGAAAGGCCACTCATTAAGCAAATTACCCCAATTTTAAATCTGATTTTTTAGGAGGAAACGAAAATGAAAAAGAAGAATATGATCGCCCTGTCCCTTGCCGGCCTGCTGGCCCTGTCTCTGTGCGCCTGCGGCGGCGGCTCCGCCGATGTGACCGTGGTCAAGGTCGGCGTGGTGGGCTCCAACAACAACCAGTGGGACAAGGTCAATGAGCTGCTGGAGAAGGAGAATATCAAGTGCAAGCTGGTGGAGTTTTCCGCCTACGCCCTGCCCAACGAGGCGCTGAACAGCGGCGAGATCGACCTCAACGCTTTCCAGCACAAAGCCTATCTCAACGGCGAGGTGGACAAAAACGGCTATGAAGTCACCGCCCTGTGCAACACCTACATCGCCCCTTTGAGCATCTACTCCGATAAGATCACCGACCTGAAGGAGCTGAAGGACGGGGACAAGGTGGCGGTNCCTGACGACCCCACCAACGAGGGCCGCTGNTTCAAGATCCTGGAGTCCGCCGGCATCCTGGAGGTGGACCCCGCTGCCGGCTACACCCCTGAGCGGAAGGACATCACCTCCAACCCCCTNAACCTGGACTTTGTGGAGATGGAGGCCGCCTACACCGCCAGCGCCATCCCCGATGTGGCCATCGCCTTCGTCAACGNCCAGCACGCCGAGGATAACGGGCTGAATGTGGCCGACGCGGTGTACACCGAGACGGTGGAGGCCGGCAGCGATAACCCCTACATCAACATCATTGCCTGCCGCACCGCCGACCTGGAGAATGAGACCTACCAGAAGGTGGCCGCCGCCTACCAGACTGCCGAGGTGGCCCAGGCCATCAACGACCTCTTTGGCGGCCGGTTCATCCCCGCCTTCGAGTACTGAGATACCACTCCAAAGAGGCGGGCCGTGTGCCCGCCTCTTTTCCCATNTGACAAAAAGGAGGTCTTTCCCATGGAGATTTGGAAGGAAGCTCAGGCGCTGGAGGGCTATGTCTCCGGCCTGCGCCGGGAGTTCCACCAGCATCCGGAGGTGAGCCGCAAGGAGNTTTGGACGGCGGAGCGCATTGAGGCCGAGCTGGACAGTATCGGCATCACCGACCACAAGCGGGTGGACGGCTCCGGAGTCTGCGCCGTCCTCCGGGGAACGGGGAAGGGGGAGCGGGTCATCGCACTCCGGGCGGATATCGACGCCCTGCCCATTCAGGAGGGAAACGACGGCCTGCCCTACTGTTCCCGGCAGCCGGGAGTCATGCACGCCTGCGGCCACGACGGCCATGCCGCCGGACTTTTGGGCGCGGCCAGGCTGCTGTTCGCCCACCGGGCCGACTTTGGGGGTGAGGTGCGCCTGTTTTTCCAGCACGCCGAGGAGGTGGGTTACGGAGCCAAGCAGTTTGTGAAGGCGGGACTGCTGGAGGGCTCCGGCCGGGTCTTCGGGGTGCACATGGCCCCCGACATCCCCTGCGGCAAGGTGGGGGTGACGCCGGGGCCCAACAACGCCAGCGTGGATCATTTCACTGTGCGCCTCCAGGGCAAGGCCGCCCACGTCTCCACTCCCCACCTGGGGGTGGACGCCCTGTACANCNCNAGCCAGATCGTGGTCGCCCTCCAGGCTCTGGTGAGCCGCCGGACGTCTNCTGTGGATCCCCTCGTCANCGGCGTGGGNAAGCTGACAGCGGCTACTTCCTATAATATCGTGGCGGAATCCGCCGTTTTGGAGGGCACCATTCGGGCCTTCTCCGCCGCGACCCGGGCGCAGATCACCGGGGAGCTGGACAGACTGTGCAAGGTCACCGCCCAGCTCTATGGCGGCACGGCGGAGGTGGAGTGGGAGGACTTTGCCGCCCCTCTGGTGAACCCCCCTGAGATCTGCAGGGAAGCGGCGGGTGTGGTGACCGGCCTTTTCGGAGTGGCAGCCCTGGTCACCGACNGGGAGCTGTCCTGCGTGGGAGACGACTTTGCCGACTACCAGGCCCAGGTGCCCGGCGTCTACGCCTTTGTGGGCAGCTCCGACCCGGCCAAGCCCGACACCTGCCGGGCCCTCCACAACGACCGCTTCGACCTGGATGAGCGGGCCCTGACCATTGCCGCCGCCCTCCATACCCAGTACACACTGGATTACCTCACTGGCAAGTTTAGTTAACATAATTCTGAACAAAGCAAAGAAAAAGGCCACCCGAAAGGGTGGCCTTTTTGATGTGCGGTTCCAGATCTCAGCGCTTGCTGAACTGGGGGGCGCGGCGGGCGGCCTTGAGGCCGTACTTCTTCCGCTCCTTCATACGAGGATCGCGGGTCAGGAACCCGGCGGCCTTCAGGGCGGGGCGGTACTCGGGGTTGACTTCCAGCAGAGCCCGGGCGATGCCGTGGCGGATGGCGCCGGCCTGGCCGGTGACGCCGCCGCCGGTGACGGTGGTCACGATGTCCACCTTGCCCAGCAGGTCGGTGGTGACCAGGGGCTGGCGGACGATGAGCTTCAGAGTGTCCAGACCGAAGTAGTCGTCGATGTCCCGGCCGTTGATGGTGATGGCGCCGGTGCCGTTGGGGAACAGGTGCACCCGGGCCACGGAGGACTTCCGGCGGCCGGTGCCGTAGAGATAAGGCTTCTTGCTCTTATACATGGTCAGTTACCTCCTTAGTCCATCGTCCAGGGCTCGGGCTTCTGGGCGGCGTACTTGTGCTCAGCGCCGCGGCAGATGTGCAGCCGGCTCAGGGAGTCCTTGGTGATGGTGTTGCGGGGCATCATGCCCCGCACAGCCAGCTTCATGGCCAGCTCGGGGTTCTTCAGCATCAGGGTCTTGTAGTCGACCTCTTTCAGGCCGCCCACCCAGCCGGAGTGATGCCGGTAATACTTCTGCTCCAGCTTCTTGCCGGTGAGCACGGCCTGCTCGGCGTTGAGGATGATGACGAAGTCGCCGCAGTCGGCGTGGGGAGTGTACTCGGGCTTGCGCTTGCCCCGCAGCAGGTCGGCGGCGATGACAGCGGTCTTGCCCAGGGGCTTGTTCGCCGCGTCAAGGATGTACCACTTGCGGACGATGTTGCCCTTGTTTGCCATAAATGTGGACATGGTCTAACCTCCATTTGATGCTCAAAATATGAGCGTTTTCACAAGGAAAGTGCTCCGAATCTGGACGTTCGGAGCGTTTTGTATTATAATACGGCTGACGGGGCCTGTCAACGAATTTTTGNGATTTTTTTATTTGAAAAGCTGAAATCTCATTTTTGCGCTGTTTTTCTCTTGAAATCTCTCGATTGCTCCGTTTCAATTTTCAAATTTTCGGAGGCAGACAATGGAAAAGATCCTCTCTTTGATGCGCCGGTGCGTGGAGGACTATGATATGATCCAGGCCGGAGACCGAGTGGCGGTGGGGGTCTCCGGGGGGAAGGACTCCCTGGTGACCCTGACCGCCCTTCAAAAGCTGTCCCAGTTCTACCCCAAGTCCTTTACCGTGGAGGCGGTGACGTTGGACATGGGGCCGGTGGACGGGCGAGCGGGAATGGATTTCGGCCCGGTGGCGGATTACTGCGCCTCCATCGGTGTGCCCTTCACTCTCATTCCCAGCGAGATCGCCCATATCATCTTCGACCTGCGCAAGGAGAAGAACCCCTGCTCCATGTGCGCCAAGATGCGCCGGGGGGCCCTCCACAACGCCCTGGCGGAGCGGGGGATCAAAAAGATCGCCCTGGGCCACCACTTCGACGACGCGGTGGAGACCTTTTTCCTGTCCTTGTTTTACGAAGGGNGCANCTCCTGCTTCCAGCCGGTGACCGAGCTGACCCGGATGGGCATCACCCAGATCCGGCCGCTGCTCTACTGCGGAGAGGGGATGGTGCGGGGGGCGGCCAAGCGGCTGGGACTGCCGGTGGTCTTCAACCCCTGTCCCGCCGACGGCGCCACCAAGCGCCAGGAGGTGAAGGAGCTTATCCGGGATCTGGAGCGCAGCTATCCGGGATTGAAGGAGCGGGTCTTCGGCTCTATGCAGCGGCTTCCCCTGCCGGAGTGNGAGCCGGTGGAGCATCGCCGGCGGCCCTATGCCGAGCAGGGGGAGAAAGGGGAATAAAAGAGGCGGACGGGGCGGAATTTCGCCTCGTCCGCCTTGGGAAAGGGAAGGATTTGCAGAAAACACCTATGGAAATTGCTCTATTCAGACAGACAGAGCTTCCCGGAGGGAAGCTCTGTCTGTTCCGTTATTTCCTGTGGCCCTGCTCCTCCAAAAGCCGCTGCTTGATGTTCCAGAGCTTTTGGGAGAGATCCACATAGTAGTTGTGGGGATTTTCAAACCGCTTGACCTCGTCCCACTGCAGGTCGATCTGCGCTTTGCAGTAGGCCCGGATGTCCTGGATGGAGGGCTTGTCATAGACCAGCTTGCCCCCCAGGAAGATGGGCTTCAAAAGCTCCACCGCGGTGAAGTTGGTGAAGGTCTTTTTCTTCCAGGTGACGTCCGGGTCAAACAGCTCCAGGGGCTTGCTCTCGTCCACCGTCTCGTCGTGGAGGGTGATGAGGTCGGCAAAGGCTTTGCCGTCGGTCTTATCGAACAGGCGATAGACCTTTTTGAAGTGGGGGGTGGTGATCTTGGCGGCATTTTCCGAGATCTTGATCTTGGGGATGATGTTCCCCTCCTTGTCCTCCACGGCGGCCAGCTTATATACGCCGCCGAACACCGGCTCGGAACGGGAGGTGATGAGCCGCTCGCCCACGCCGAAGGCGTCCAGCTTGGCCCCCTGGAGAAGGAGATCCCGAATGATATATTCGTCCAGCGCGTCGGAGGCAAANATCTTGCACTCGGTCAGTCCCGCCTCGNCNAGNATCTTCCGGGCCNNGCGGCTGAGATAGGCCAGGTCGCCGGAGTCCAGGCGGATGCCGCAGGAGGTGATGCCCTGGGGGAGCAGGATCTCCTGGAAGGCTTTGATGGCATTGGGCACGCCGGACTGGAGCACATTGTAGGTATCCACCAGCAGGGTGGCGTTNTGGGGGTAGAGCTNGCNGTCGGTGCGNAAGGCGGTGAGNTCGTCGGGGAACATCTGCACCCAGGAGTGGGCCATGGTGCCTCCGGNGGGGGAGCCGTAGAGCTCATCGGCCAGNGTGCAGGCGGTACCGGAGNNGCCGGTAATGTAGGAGGCCCTTGCCCCCAGCAGGGCGGCGTCGGGGCCCTGGGCCCGGCGGGAGCCGAACTCGCTGACCGGCCGCCCCTGGGCGGCGCGGACGATGCGGTTGGTCTTGGTGGCGATGAGGGACTGGTGGTTCAGGGTCAGGAGGATAAAGGTCTCCACAAACTGGGCCTGAATCGCATTGGCCCGGACGGTGAGGATGGGCTCGTGGGGGAAGATGGGAGTGCCCTCGGGCACCGCCCACAGGTCGCCGGTGAACCGGAAGTTGCGGAGATAGGTCAAGAACTCCTCGCTGAAGCAGCCCTTGCTGCGCAGGTAGGCGATGTCTTCGTCGTCAAAGTGCAGGTTCTCGATGTAGTTGATGACCTGCTCCAGGCCGNCGGCGATGGCGAAGCCGCCAGCATCGGGGACATTGCGGAAAAAGACGTCGAAGTAGCAGATCTGGTCGCCAAGACCGGTCTGGAAGTAGCCGTTGCCCATGGTCAGCTCGTAGAAGTCGCACAGCATGGTGTAGTTGAGATGGTTTTTCATTGGGAAACCGCCCCCCTTGGGTAAGAAAGTTATGGGTATTATACCTCCTTTTTTCGGAAAAGGTCAAGAGCGGCCCGGCGTTTCCGCCGGGCCGCCCGTTTNTNCATGTACTGGTATTTCCTGCGGCGACTCCAGAGGAACCCTGCCGCCACCACCAGGGCCAGGGCCTCCGCCGTCGGAGTGGCCCACCANATGCCCTCCACTCCCAGNAGCCGGGACAGAAGCAGGATAGACCCGACCTGGAACAGCAGTGTCCGGGAGAAGGAGATGGCGGCGGAGGCCAGCNCGTCCCCCANAGAGGTAAAGAAGCCGGAGCAGAATACGCTGATGCCCCCGGTGAGGAAGGACAGGCAGAAGATGCGCATTCCCGCCGCGGTGATCTCCAGCAGCTGGGGATCATAGCCCACAAAGATGGCGCTCAGGGGGCGGGCCAGGAGCTGGGCCATGGCCACCATACTCAGAGAGCACAGCGCTATCACCGTCATACATTTGCGAAACAGGCTTTTCAGCTCTCCGGTGTTCCCCGCCCCGTAATGGTAGCTGAAAATGGAGGCGGTGCCCATGGAAAAGCCGATAAATACGGCGGCAAAGACGAACTGGAGATACATCATTACCGTGTAGGCCGCCNCGCCCGCAGCGCCGGCGGTATCCATCAGGATACGGTTATAGAGGGCGGTGACCAGCGACCCGGACACGTTGCTCATCAGCTCGGAGGAGCCGTTGGCACAGCTTTTGACCAGCATCCGGGGCCACAGCCGGGTCTTGACCAGCCGCAGGGGGCTTTTGTTGGGCAGGAGGAAATAGATGAGGGGGATGATCCCGCCCACCAGATAACCTGCCACCGTGGCGGCGGCAGCCCCCGCCACGCCCCAGCCCAGCACGGCGATGAAGAGGTAGTCCAGGGCCATGTTGGTCACGCCGGAGCCCACTGACAGCCACAGTCCCATTTTGGGCCGCTCGGCACAGACCAAAAAGGAGTGGAAGGAGGTCTGGAGCATAAAGGCCGGGGCGCCGGCGATCATAATGACGCCGTAGACCACACAGTCGTCCAGCAGGGCCTCGTCCGCGCCGAAGAGGAGGGNGAGGGGCTCCATGAAGATCACGCACAGTATGGACAGGGCCACACCCAGGGCGATGATGGTGAGGATNAGGGTGGTGAAGTACTGCCTGGCCTTTTCCCCCTCCCCCATGCCCATGGCCCGGGCCACCTCGGCGCTGCCGCCGGTGCCCAGCATGAAGCCGAAGGCCCCCACGATCATGGTGAGGGGATAGACGATGTTCACCGCTGCCAGGGCGTTCTGNCCCACCACGTTGGACACGAACAGGCCGTCCACTGTGGAGTAGATGGAGGTGACGATCATCATGATGATGGAGGGCAGGGTGAAGCGGAAGAGGCGGGGATAGGTAAAGTGGTCGGAAAGCTGGATTTTCATAAAAACTCCTTTTCTAAGTATCGACGCGGAAAAAAGGCGGGCGCCCCAAAGGACGCCCGCTGAAAGATCGTATCCCAGAATAGGCGTGGGAATGGAACCGAAGCCTTATCCGATGGGGGTGGGCCCCATGGCGTTTTTCAGCTCCTGGCTGACGGCGGCGTTAAAAAGACGCACCGCGTATTCATGAAGGTCACTCAGGTGTCCGGCAATGCTGCCGGCGGCNANCTCCTTTTCCAGTACNGAGAAATCCCCGTCCAGGATAAACTTGGGCTCGGGATCCTTTTTGCCGTCCCCCAGCATGCCGGGGCCGGCGTGGAGCTTCATGCGGCACTGGTTTTCCAAGCTCATCTCCACGTCCAGCGCGCACTTTCCGGTCAGCTTCTCGTCCACGTCGGGCTCGGCCAGGACGCCGATGAAGGGGGCCTCGATCAGGTCGTCCCACAGCTCGTCCTGGAGACCCAGGCGGCCCCGGGAGAAGGCGTTGACATACCGAAGGCCGATGCGCTCGAAGAAGGAGGGCTGGTAGATCTGGATGAACAGGGCCNGNATCTNGTCCAGCCGCTGGGCAAAGTCCTCCCACCGGGTGTAGCGCAGGGTGGACAGGGCCACGAAGTTCTGGGTCAGGTTGATCTTCCACAGTCCGTCGGTGGAGATAAAATTGTAGTTGGTGATGGGGGCGGGCTGCTCCACCTTGCCGCCCACCACCCNGACGCTCTGCTGATCCTGCCGGGCTGCGTACCGGGGGAAGTCGGAGCGAACCGCCTCCTGGAACTGGGCGGGCTCAGTGGAGCCGATGGACANAATGGTGGGGAANCGCAGCTNGCAGATGACCTCGATAAGAGGGGAATTGACGTAAGAATAGCGGGTATTGTCGGCAAATAACATGGGGAGAACTCCTTTCCAAAGGATCGTTGTCTCTATCATACCCGTATTTTCCCAAAATGTCAAAGAAAAGAGGGAGAAAATGCGGGCCGGACGATCCCGCTCTTGCGGGGGAGGGGTGAAACGTGTATAATTGCCTATAAAAAGGACAGGGAGGCCGGATCATGGTCGAAAAATTGGAGGAGAATATCTATCGGATCGGAGTGCCCCTTCCGGGCAATCCACTCAGGGAGCTCAACAGTTATTTTATCCGGGGTGAGGACTCCGACCTGCTCATCGACACCGGCTTTCGCCGGGCGGCCTGCCGGGAGGCCCTGGAGGCGGGGCTGGAGGAGCTGGGCAGCGACCCCTGCCGCCGGGACGTGCTGGTGACCCACCTTCACTCAGACCATTCNGGCATGGCNGACCTCTTTGTGGGGGAGGGGCGGCGTATTTATATGAGTCAGCCCGACTTGGACTATCTGGCGGAGCGGATCAGAGTCCGCTTCTCCGACCCCAAGAATGACCGCTTTGAGCGGGAGGGCTTTCCCCGCGGTATTCTGGAGGAGATCGACCGTGTCAACCCCGCCAAGCAGGAGGCGCTGTCCGCCATCACCGACGCGTTTATGCCTCTGCGGGACGGGGAAAAGCTGCGGGTGGGGAAGTACGGGCTGGAGCTTATCATAGTGCCCGGCCACACCCCCGGCAACAGTATGCTCTGGATCGAAAAGGAGGGGATCATGTTCTCCGGAGATCATGTCCTCTTTGACATCACGCCCAACATCACCGAATGGCCCGGGGTGGAGGACGCCCTGGGAGACTATCTGGACAGCCTGGAGCGGGTGAGGGATTACCCGGTGAGGCGCACTCTGCCGGGCCACCGGGCGGAGGGAGAGTACCGGGCGCGCATTGACTACCTGCTTGCCCACCATCAAAAACGGCTGACGGAGGCGCTGGAGGTGGTGCGCACAAATCCCGGACTTACCGCCTACGAGATCGCCGGAAAAATGACCTGGAAGATCCGGGCGGACAGCTGGGAGGAGTTCCCTATCATNCAAAAGTGGTTCGCGGTGGGGGAGTGCCTGTCCCACCTGGACTACCTGCGCAAGCGGGGCAAGGTGGGCCGGGAACAGCGGGAGGGCCTTTGGCGCTACGAGGCGATGTAAAGCGAGGGGGCCGGACATTCGTCCGGCCCCCTGTTTTTGACCTATTCGCCCCAGAGGACGATCTGTCCCGCCGCCAGGGTCTGGGGCACATGGATGAGCCGCTGGTTGGCCGAGCCCCGGAACAGGAGAGTGATGTCGTGAAGCTCCTCCACAAACTCCCCGTCCACCAGCACGTCCAGCAGGGAGAGCAGCTCGTCGGTGACCTCACACCGGCAGCGGGAGGGGGTCTGGCCCGTCAGCTCCTCCCAGGTGTAGCCGGAGTNNCACCAGATATCCTTGCCCGGCAGTTCCCGGCGCAGGCGGCGCAGGAAGGGGAGCAGCCCCCGCTGGTTCTCCGGCTCCATGGGTTCGCCCCCCAGAAGGGTCAACCCCTGCACAAAGTAGGGGGCGGTCTCCTCCAGGAGCTTGTCCTCCACCGCTGGGGTGAAAGGCGCTCCGTAATCGAAGGCCCAGGTCTCGGGCTGAAAGCAGTTTTTACAGTGGTGGGTGCAGCCGGAGACGAAGAGAGTCACCCGCACCCCCGGGCCGTCGGCGATGTCACGGGGTTTGATGTTGCAGTAGTTCATGATGATAACTCCTCTGCCAGTTTCCGATTTGCTTCCTCGATCTCCGGGGCGGTGATGATCATATGGGCGTCTCTGCAGACCGTCTGACCGGTGGCATTTGTATCCAGCGCNGCCCACTTTCCGTCGTAGTCNAACAGCACCCAGCCCGCCGCAGTGATGGCCTCCTCCCCGGTGACGTAGTCATATTCTGACACCCCGATCAGGGAGAAGAATTCGGAAANGNTCATGCACTCNGGCATGGCGGGAAACAGCACCCCCGCCGTTGTCAGCACTCCGGAGCACCGCAGTTCCTCGCTGCAGGCCTCCATGGCCGGGAGATAATCCACCCCCTGGGTGCCCAAGAACACATAGGCGACCGCTCCGTCCGCCTCGCCAAAGCAGATTGCGGCGGCGTCGGGATAGCCGTCCGGGCGGATAAAAACCACGCCATTAGAGTGCTCTTCCCGCAATGTGGCCAGGGGCTTGCCGATCTCGGTGAGAACCTGCGGAANGGGGGCCGGTTCGGCGGCGGGCGGTTGTCCCGCTGTGCCCGCCATAGNAGCGAGAAGCAGGCCNAANACGGTCNATATTTGTTTCATGGGAACCTCCTTCACACGCCAGTTCATTTTGCAAAAAACAGAGGCGGGCGTTTTGCCCGCCCCTGTTGGGCTTGTCCCGCATTACAGATGGAGAACTCTCTCCTTAATTTCCTGGGTTCTTCCCTGGTTCCAGAACTGGGTGCCGATATAGCCGCAGGTTCTCCGGGCCACGTTCATCTTATCCTGATCCCGGTTGTGGCAGTGGGGGCACTCCCAAACCAGCTTGCCGTCGTCCTCCACGATGGAGATCTCGCCGTCGAAGCCGCACACCTGGCAGTAATCCGACTTGGTGTTCAGCTCGGCGTACATGATGTTTTCATAGATGAACTGCATCACGCTGAGCACCGCGGGCAGGTTATCCTGCATATTGGGCACTTCCACATAGCTGANGGCGCCGCCGGGGGAGAGGGCCTGNAACTTGGACTCAAAAGCCAGCTTGGAGAAGGCGTCGATCTCCTCGGTGACGTGGATGTGGTAGGAGTTGGTGATGTAAGCCTTGTCGGTGACCCCCTCGATAATGCCGAAGCGCTTTTGCAGGCACTTGGCAAAGCGGTAGGTGGTGGACTCCAGGGGGGTGCCGTAGAGGGAGAAGTCGATATTGCTCTCCGCCTTCCACTTCTTGCAGGCGTCGTTCATGTGCTGCATGACCTTCAGGGCGAAGGGGGTGCCCACCTCCGGCTCGGTGTGGGAAACGCCGGTCATATACTTGACGCACTCATAGAGCCCCGCATAGCCCAGGGAGATGGTGGAGTAGCCGTTGAAAAGAAGCTTGTCGATGGGTTCGCCCTTCTTCAGCCGGGCCAGGGCGCCGTCCTGCCAGAGGATGGGGGCGGCGTCGGAGAGGGTGCCCTTGAGCCGCTCGTGGCGGCACAGAAGGGCCCGGTGGCACAGCTCCAGGCGCTCGTTAAAGATGCGCCAGAACTCGTCCATGTCCTTCTGGGAGGAGAGGGCCACATCCACCAGGTTGATGGTGCACACGCCCTGGTTGAACCGGCCGTAATATTTGTGCTTGCCCTCCTCGTAGTTCTTGGCGTTGGCGATGTTGCCCACGCCCGNCTCNGTGAACCGGTCGGGGGTGAGGAAGCTCCGGCAGCCCATGCACACGTACACGTCGCCCTTGTCCCGGAGCATGATCTTCTCAGAGNTGTAGTCGGGCANCATCCGCTTGGCGNTGCACTTCGCGGCCAGCTCGGTGAGGTACCAGTACTCGCTGCCGGCCCGGACATTGTCCTCCTCCAGCACGTAGATGAGCTTGGGGAAGGCGGGGGTGACAAAGATGCCCACCTCGTTCTTCACGCCCTTGTAGCGCTGGAGCAAAGTCTCCTCAATGATCATGGCCAGATCCTTCTTCTCCCGCTCGTTGCGGGCCTCGCCCAGGTACATGAACACGGTGATGAAGGGGGCCTGTCCGTTGGTGGTCATGAGGGTGACCACCTGGTACTGGATGGTCTGCACCCCCCGGCGGATCTCCTCCCGCAGGCGGTTCTCTACGATCTCGGAGAGCTGCTCCTCGTTGACCTCGTGGTTCAGGATNTTGCACTCGTNGATCACGTCCCGGNGGNTCTTCTGNCGGGAGATGTCCACAAAGGGGGCCAGGTGGGTGAGGCTGATGGACTGGCCGCCGTACTGGTTGGAGGCCACCTGGGCGATGATCTGGGTGGCGATGTTGCAGGCGGTGGAGAAGGAGTGGGGCTTCTCGATCATGGTGCCGGAGATGACGGTGCCGTTTTGCAGCATGTCGTCCNGGTTCACCAGGTCGCAGTTGTGCATGTGCTGGGCAAAGTAGTCCATGTCGTGGAAGTGGATGATGCCGGACTCGTGGGCCTCCACGATATCGGGCGGCAGCAGCACCCGCTTGGTCAGATCCTTGGACACCTCGCCGGCCATGTAGTCCCGCTGGACGGCGTTGACCTTGGGATCCTTGTTGGCGTTTTCCTGCTTGACCTCCTCGTTATTGGACTCGATGAGGGTGAGGATCTGCTCGTCGGTGGTGTTGGCGGCCCGGGCCAGGGAGCGGGTATACCGGTAGCGGATGTACCGCTTGNCGGTCTCGTAGGCNCCCTCCTTCATGATCTCGGTCTCCACCAGCTCCTGGATCTCCTCCACGGCCAGGGCCCGTCCGATCTGGACGGCCACGGCCTCGATACGGTCGGAGATGGCGCGGATCTGACTGGGCGTCAGTTCCCGGGCGCCGGTGGTGGCGGCGTTGGCCTTGGCGATAGCGCTGAAGATCTTCTCGGAATCGAAGGTCACTTCCTGACCGCTGCGCTTGATGATTTTCATTGGTGCTGTCGTCCCCTCTCTCTATATTGTAGCAAAGGGCCCCATATTGCCCTTTTGTTGCTCGGCGTTATTCAGTATACACTATATTGTAACGGGATGNAAGAGAAAAAACACAAGATATGGTGTTTATTTTTTGACAGGCCGCATAGATATGGGNTTTTAGCTTNTTGGCCGGAAAATGGAAACGAAATCCGCTTTTTGGAGGAAATTTTTCCTTTTTTGTGCTATACTATCAAAATGACAGCCGGAAAAAGAACGGCGNGATATCTGAGGGAGGGGTGCGCGGTGGAGAAGAAAGAGCGGATGCCGGAGCTGGACTATGTCCGGGCGCTGTCCANGCTGGGGGTGGTCGCCATCCATGTGANCGGCGCATTTGTCTNCCAGGACTCNGCCCACACCCTGGGCGGGATGAATCTGGCCTTTTTCCTCAACCAGATCGTACGCTTTGCCGTGCCCGCCTTTATGGTGCTCTCCGGACTGGCGCTGGGCTTTGGGGAAGTCCGGAGCTGCGGGCGGTTCTGGAAGACCCGGTTTGTAAAGCTGCTGCCCCCCTATCTGGTGTGGAGCCTGCTCTACTGGGGCTTTTACCACCGCTTCCAAAGCTGGGAGGGGGTGGGCGGCGCCCTTCTGTGGGGCACCAGCTCCGCCCACCTGTATTTTATCATCATCACCCTTCAGTTCTATCTCTTTTATCCTCTGCTCCGCCGCCTGACAGACCGCTGGCCCCTCCAGACCCTTCTGGCGGCGGTGGCGGTGTCCCTGGTCTGCCAGCAGTACATCTTTTATGCCGGCACCGGCTTTTTGCCCGGGGGACTGCCCCTTTGGGAGCTGCTGCCCACCTGGGTGGGGTATTTTGTTCTGGGCATGGCGCTGCACCGGTGGAACCTGTCCAAGCTGTGCCGCTGGTGCGGCAGGAGCCTTCCCTTCCTGGCGGTTTTGTCGGCGCTGTCGGCGGCGGTCTACGCCTATGAAAGCCGCCTGACCGGCTCTCTGGACTCTTTGAAGTGGCAGCTTTTCTTCTATACGCCCCTGATCGTCCTGCTGTGCCTGGGCCTGGGGAACCGATGGAAGGGGAGGGAGCGGCTCGACCGGGCGGTGTCCTTTCTGGCCAAGCGTTCCCAGACTATTTTCTTCTGCCATGTACTTCTGCTGGAGTGCCTGCGGAAGGTGGGGGTCTTTAACGGCGGCATGAAGGCCATGCTGCTGACCTTCCTGGCGCTTCTGCCGCTGTCGATCCTGTGCGCCTGGGCCATCGACGGCCTGCTCGGGGCGGGGAGACGCGCCCTGAAAAGAGGCTGAATCCGGCCCTGGCCGCCTGCGCCTTTGCGGGAGGGCTGGCGCTATGGAACAATTGAAATGCGCGGCTGCAGGGCCGCTGAAAGAAAGGCAGGTCATTGACATGTATGACACGTTGATCGCAGGGGGCCGCTATCCCAACTTTGAGACCGGGAAGCTGGAGCGCGCCGAGATCGCCCTGAAGGACGGGAAAATCGCCGCCGTCCTCCCCGCCGGGGCTCGGCCGGAGGCCGGGAAGATCGTGGACGCCGCCGGGAAGGTGGTCTCCCCCGGCTTCATCGACCTGCATATGCACGAGGAGGAGTTCAAGGACGGCTCCCACAGCTACGACATCGCCCAATATATGGCCAGGCAGGGGGTCACCACCTGCGTGGCGGGCAACTGCGGCCAGCAGAACCACTCCACCGCCCAGTTCAAGGCGATCCTGGCGCGCAACGGCGGCGCGCCGGTGAACTACATCCTTCTGGCGGGCTACAACACCATCCGGGAGAGGGAGGGCCTGGACTGGTATGACGCGGTCACGCCGGACAAGCAGGCCGTTATTTTAGAGAAGCTGAACAGAGAGCTCTCCGACGGGGCCTGGGGGGTGTCCTTTGGGCTGGAGTACNGCCCCGGCATCTCCACCCAGGAGATGACCCGGGCGGTGGAGGCGGTGAAGGAGTACGACCCCTTCGTCTCCATCCACTTCCGGGCCGACTGTGAGGCCTGCATGGACTCTCTGCGGGAGATGGCGCAGCTCTCCCGGGACACGGGGTGCCGGGTGCANGTGTCCCACCTGAGCAGCCTGGCGGGCACCGCCCACAATATGCCCCGGGCCCTGGAATATTTGGAGAAAGAGATCAGGGAAAATCCCCTGCTGGGCTATGACACCTATCCCTACTGCGCCTTTTCCACCGNCATCGGCACCGCCGTCTTCGATATGGACTGGCGGGAGAAGTGGGGGGTGGACTACGACATCATTCTCCTGCTCCACGCCCCCTACGCCGGCCAGCGGTGCACCAGGGAGCTATACGAGAAGGTGCGCCGGGAGACCCCGGAGGCCCGGGTGGTGGCCTTCGCCATGGACGAGGAGAGCATCCGCGCCGCCGTCGCCCACCCCGCGGGCCTGCTGGGCAGCGACGGCGTGATCACCGACGGCGCCGGACATCCCAGAGCCGCCGGTACCTTCCCCCGCATTTTGGGCAAGTATGTGAGAGAGGAGAAGGCCCTCACCCTGATGGAGGCTCTGGACAAGATGACCCGCCGGGCCGCCAGGCGGGTGGGCCTTCCCGCCAAGGGCCAGATCCGAGCGGGCATGGACGCGGATCTGGTCATCTTCGACCCCGATACCATCGCCGACGGGGCGGAATTCACTGACATCACCCTGCCAAACCGGGGGATCGACGCCGTGTTCATTGCCGGCGAGACGGTGGTGGAGCAGGGCATCCTCACCGGGGCCCTGCCCGGCCGGTTCCTGAGCCGAAAGGAGTAAGCGATGGAAGAGAAAAAGAGCTATCCCAGGCTTCTCTGCGACCTGGGTCTGCTGGAGNGGAACGCANATGAGGTGACCCGCCGCTGCCACGATCAGGGCATCCGGGTGGCCGGTGTGGTAAAGGGGATCAACAGCCAAAGGCCCATGGTGGAGCGGTTCGCCCGTGGCGGCTGCGACCAGCTGGCCTCCTCCCGGCTGAGCCAGCTGGCGGCCTTTGCCGACCTGGGCCTTCCCACCATGCTCATCCGGGTGCCCATGCGCTCTGAGGTGGAGGGGGTCGNCCGCCTGGCGGATTACAGCCTCCAAAGCGACCGGGCTGTGCTGGATGCGGTGGAGGCGGCCTGTGAGCGCCAGGGGAAGACCCATAAGGTCATCCTTATGGCCGACCTGGGGGATCTCCGGGAAGGCTGGTGGGACAAAGAGGAGCTGGTGCAGGCGGCCCTCCATGTGGAAAAAGAGCTTCCCCATGTGATCCTGGCGGGCATCGGCACCAACTTGGGCTGCTACGGGGCCATCAAGCCCACGGTGGAGAAAATGGAGGAGCTGGCCGAGCTGGCGGAGAAGGTGGAGACGGCAGTGGGCCGGGAGCTGGAGATCGTCTCCGGCGGAGCTACCACCTCCTACCTCCTGGTGCATCGGCATGAGATGCCGAAAAAAATAAATCACCTGCGCGTCGGAGAGGGCATCCTGCTGTGCTATGACTTCAAGTATGAGTGGGGCGTCACCGATATCGAGTATCTCTCTTCCCATGTCTTCACCCTCCAGACGGAGGTGGTGGAGTGTCGAAGTAAGCCCAGCTATCCGGTGGGAGAGATCTTTGTGGACGCCTTCGGCGGCCGGCCCACCTATGAGGATCGGGGCGTTCGCCGCCGGGCCCTCATCGGGATCGGAAAGCTGGACATGGGTTCCTCTGCCCAGCTCATCCCCCGGGAGGAGGGGATCACCTATCTGGGCGGCGCCAGCGACGTGACCATCCTGGACGTGGAGGAGTGCCCGCGGCAATTGCAGGCAGGGGATATTTTGGAGTTCGACATCTCCTACAGCGAGATGGCCTTTCTCACCGCCGCCGCCGATGTGACNGTGGAGTATATCGGATAAAGAAGACACACAGAAAAAGCACCCCCTGAGCTGATCCGGTCAGCTCAGGGGGTGTTTTTTGTTAAGTATGTGGTTTACTGGACGGTGATAACCGCGGCTTCCTTCATGGCCTTCTCGGTCAGCTCGTTGCCGATGCCGGGAAGCTCGGGCACGTCATAGCTGCCGTTGACGGGCTGATGGTCGTATTTACACAGCGCCCGGATCTCCGGCTTCAGGCCTCCCTCGTGGACTTCGTGGATGACAAAGTTGGGAATGGCGGCCTCCAGCTGGAGGGCGGCAGCGGTAGAGATCGGCCCGCCGCAGGCATGGATCTGGACGCCGGCGTCGTAGATGTTGGCCAGGTCGCAGATCTTCTTGCCCTCAGTCAGGCCGCCGNTAACNCACAGGTCGGGCTGCACCACCTGGACGGCGCCGGCCTCCAGGAAGGGCAGGAAGGCCCACCGGGTGGCCATGCGCTCACCGGTGGCAATGGGCATATTNAGCTTGTCCCGAACCTGCCGCATGCACTGGACGTTGGTGGGATCGGTGGCCTCCTCCAGATAGAAGATGCCCAGCTCCTCCAACCGCTGACCCAGCTGGATGGAGGTGTTCATGTCGGAGAAGGCGTGAAGCTCGATGATGATATCCAGGTTGGGATCCACGTCCCGCATGGCCTTTACCCGGTCATAGGCCACCCGCAGCACCTCGGGGGAGAGGGAGCCCCGGGTACGCCAGGTGGGATCGGGACGGGGCTCGCGGGCGTAGACGCCGTTGGGCTTGACACACATGGGATCCACCTTGATACAGCTATAACCCTCAGCCAGGGCATTTTCCGTGGCCTTGGCGTAATCCTTGGGGTCGGAGATGTTGCGGTGCTCCTTGCCNCAGTCAAACTGGAGCTGGCTGGCATAGGCCCGGATCTTGGGATTGGTCTTGCCGCCCAGCANCTTGTAGCAGGGGACGCCCAGGGCCTTGCCCTTGATGTCCCAGGTGGCGATGTCCAGCGCGCTGACCGCGCCCTGGAACACCACGCCGCCGCAGTCACGGCCCTGGCCCCAGAAGGTGTTGCGCTTGTACATCTCCCAGAGGGCTTCGTTGTCCATGGGATCCCAGCCGATCATCAGCTTGGCCAGATCCCGGACTTGGCCGATGCCGCCATACTTGCTCTTGCCATAGGCAAAGCCCACCTCGCCGAAGCCGGAGATGCCCTCGTCGGTGTTCACGCGGACAAAAATGGGATCGAGAAGGGGATTGCCCGTAGTACATTCAAAAATATCTACACTTGTTACTTTCATTGGGAAAACGACTCCTTTGCTAACGTTACTTAAACAGATGCAGGAAGCCCATAGAGATAGCGGGGACATAGGCCACCAAAACCATGGCAAGGAACAGCATGATGATGAAGGGGACTGCTTTCTTTACAATATCCAACATGCCCAAGCCCGTCATAGAGGTGGCAACGAAAAGGTTGGCCGCCACAGGCGGGGTGACAAAGGCGATGGCCAGGGACAGATCCATGACCAGACCGAACTGGATGGGATCCATGCCCAGAGACTCGACGATGGGCAGAAGGATGGGGGCGAAAATGACAATGGCAGGCGTGGTCTGAACGAACATACCCACAATAAACAGCAGGATGAAAATGGGGATCATGACCACGATCAGGCTGTTGGACATGCCCAGGAAGAACTCCTGAATGGCGGCGGTCACGCCCATCATGGANAACACGGCGCCCAGGCTGGCGGCGGGGGCGAAGACGAACATCATGCCGCCGATAAAGGGCACATTGTCCTTGTACATCTTCCAAAGCTCGGTAAAGGACAGCTCCCGGTACACGAACTTGCCGATGACAATGCCGTAGACAGTGGCTACCACGCCGGCCTCGGTGGCGGTNAAGACGCCGGAGTAGATGCCGCCCAGGATGATGACGGGCATCAGCATGGCCCACTTGGCATTCCACAGCTCCTTAAGGGCATTGCCCACGGAGAACTTTACGTCGGTGCCGGTGTAGCCGTGCTTTTTGGAGTAGAAGTAGTTGACGATCATCAGCAGAGCGCCTACCAGGATGGCGGGGCCCCAGCCGGCCATGAACAGGTCGCTGATGGAGACGTTATTGGTGATGCCGTAAACCACCAGGGGATAGCTGGGAGGCACAATGACGCCAAGGCCGCCGGCCACCGCGCACAGGGCGGTGGCATAGTACTTATCGTAGCCGGCCCGGATCATCTGGGGGATCATGATACCGCCGATGGCCGCCACGGTGGCGGGGGAGGAGCCGGAGATGGCGCCGAAGAACATACAGGCAAGGATGGACACCATGCCCAGACCGCCGGTGGTGTTACCCAGCAGAGAGTTGGCAAAGCTGACGATACGCTTGGAAATGCCGCCCTTTTCCATGATGGAACCGGAAATGATGAAGAAGGGCAGGGCCAGCAGGGTAAAGTTGCCCACGCCGGTGTACATGGCCTGGGTGATAAAAGTCATGCTGGTGACAGGGTCGACAAAGAGCAGCAGGATCATGGAGCCGGCCAGTGCGATGCCGATGGGTACGCCGATGAGCAGCATCAGGAACATGGAGCCAAACATGATGGCATAAGGCATGATCAGTTCCCTCCTTCCACTTTCTTAGCCTTCTGGGCCTGGAGCGCAGCGGCTTCACTTTCCAGAGCGGCCATATCAATGGTGGGCTTGGACACGCCCAGATCCTCTTCCTTTTCCTTTGCCAGACGGATGATCTCCTGAACCAGCCGGATACAGGTCAGGGCAAAGGTGAGGGGCAGCATGCCATAAGCCACAGCGTTGGGGAACTTGAGCAGAGGCGTAGCGGCGCCGCGAGAGGCGTAGTTCTGCACCATCTTCATCAGGGGGAAGATCAGGTANATCAAAAAGGCGATGAAAATGATGTTGGAGNTGATAAGCAACACCTTTTTTACCTTGAAGGGCATGGCCTCCACAAAGGCGTCAATGCGCAGATGCTTCCGGCGCAGAACGGCGGAACACACGCCCAGATAGACCATCCACACAAAGAAGATGGTAGCGATCTCCTCCGTCCAGGTAAAGGAACGATGGAGCAAATACCGGGTGACCACCTGAATAAACAGCAGGACGGTCATGGCGATAAAGATGATGGCGCCGAAATAGATCTCAAACTCATTCAGAAATTTTTTCAGGTTAAAGGAGCCTTTCTCCTTCACGNAAAATCCCTCGCTTTCTGTGCCGGGCGGCCGACCCAAGGTCGGCCGCCCATAGCACGGGTTCTCTTATCGGCCAGTGATGCGNTTGACTTCGTCGATGATCTCGTTATACCACTCNGAGCCGATCTTCTCNTCGATGGTGGGCCAGGTAGTGGCGGCCTTCTCCTTGAAGGTAGCCTTCTCGGCGTCGGTGGGCTCGTNCACGTTCATCTGCGCGGAGAGCTCATCCAGGTAGGTCTGCTCCTGGGCCAGCAGGCCCTCCCGGCACATCTTGGTGGCGTCCTCGGCCACTTCCAGCATCAGAGCCTGGAGGTCGGGGGAGAAGCTCTGCCACACATCCTCGCTGACAGCCATGGTGGTCAGGGTGTAGGTATGGCCGGTGAGAGTCAGGTAATCCTGAACCTCATAGTATTTGTTGACCACGATGTTGCTCAGGGGGTTCTCCTGGGCCTCCACCAGACCCTGCTGCAGGGCGGAGAACAGCTCGGAATAAGCCACAGGAGTGACGGAGCAGCCCAGGGCCTCCATAGCGGCGATCTGGTAGGGATCGTTCTGGGTGCGCAGCTTCAGGCCCTTCATGTCGTCGGCGGTGTGGACGTCGGTGCTCTTGGTGGTCAGGTGACGGAAGCCCATGTCATAGTAGACCAGCACACGGATACCGGTGTCGTCCAGGATCTTCTGGGTGATCTTCTCGCCCTGGGGGCCATCCATGAACTCAAAAGCGGCCTCCTCGTTGGGGAACAGGAAGGGGAAGTTAAAGGGCATGAAGCCGTCGGTATAACCGCCCCAAGAGCCCTGGTTCAGGGTGATGAACTCGAACGCGCCGGTCTGGCAGCCGCCGATCATCTCGTCAGCGGAGCCGCCCAGCTGGGCGTCCAGGAACAGNTGGAGCTTTACCTTGCCGTTGGAGCGCTTCTCCACCTCATCGCAGAAGTACTTGATGCCGGCGCCATAGCCGGGCAGCTCCAGGGTGGAGGCCTTGGCGGAGGTGTTGACCTTCATGGTCAGGGTCTCAATGTTATCCACATTGTAGCTGCCGGAAGCGACAGCCTGGCTCTGGGCCGGGGCGGGATCGGCGGCCTTGGACTCAGTGGGAGCCTGGCTCTCAGTGGCGCCGCCGCCGCAGGCGGTGAGGGTGCCCAGCAACATAGCTGCGGACAGGGACAGGGCGATCAGTTTGCTTCGATTCATNGTGTTTTCCTNCTCTTCGTTTTTGATTGTCTATTTATCATCACACTGCTCAGCCCAACATTTCTGCAAAGGTCTGGAGCCGTGTTCTGATCTGTTCGGTGCTGCCTGGCTGCTGGTCTACCTCCAGGCAGAGAGTGGGCACGCCGATCTCCTTTAGTGCCCGGGAGATAAGGGGATAATCATACTCCTCAGGATCGCAGAACTTCATCTGGCAGAAGATCATGCCGTCGGCGCTGGTCACATTGGCCATATCCACCAGCATATCAACGCGTCCCTTTCCCTCGTCGTGCGCCAGAGAGCAGAGCTGCCCGCGCCATTTACCCGCCAGGCGCAGGAGCGGATCTCCCTGGCCCTCGGGGATGGGGGCGGTGTACTGGCGGCTCTCCTGGGNCAGATCGTCGCCCACCACGGCTACGTTGTTATCCGTCAGGATCTGCAGTAGACTGTCAGGCTCGGCGGCGATGCCGGAGAGGAGAACGCGGCGGCCCTTAAAATGGTGGGGCTGAGTGGCCTTCAGGGAGGAGATCAGTTCCCGCATGAGGCGGGTATGCTCCGCCTTGGACATAAACCAAGCGCTCTTCATCACATGGTGGCGGGCCACCGGGTCGATGATGTCCAAGTGTTCGTTGGCGATGGCAGTGAACTCCCGCATTACGGCGGTGTGCTCGTTGTAAACGCGGATGGAACGTTCCAGGTCTTCCTCGGTGATGGGGTGGCCGCAAACAGCTTCCAGCTTGCCCTTCACCATCTCGAACTCATAGCGTAAAAACTGGATGCCGGCGTCGGTGCGGTTCTGGGGGTAGGAAACGGGGATCATGGGAATGTCGGGCACGCCGGCCAGCCAGTCCTGGGTGATGCAGCGGAAGGTGTCGCACAAGGTGGGAATGATAACTGCCGACAGATCCTTCAGCTTACCGGATAGGCCCATCTCCNGCGAGGACTGGAGGATGGGGCAGGCAAAGACCGGGAGGTATTTTTTGGCCAGATAGGGCTCCATTTGGGCGCCCCAGACGCCGAAGGGAACCATACCGGCGGCGTCTACCAGTTCTTCGGGGGTGTAGGAGGGGAAACATCCCACCACCTTCTTGCCCTGGGCGAGTTGGGCCTCCAGCATCTTGCGGGGGTTCTCCGCCGCAAAGGACAGCTGGGACAGGATATCCTGCGGTTCCATCATTTTTTGCCCCCTTCCCGTTCTTTTNTNCGTTGTTCCATCACTTCCACCAGGCCCTGGATGCGGGTCTCATATTGGGCCTCGCTGTAAGCCCGGAAGTCGGCCTGATCGCCGTCGAAGGAGGTGAAGGGGATGCCGGTGGCCTCTGAGATGCGGCGCTGAGTCTCATACTGCTGGCAGTCCATGACCTTGCAGCTGCGGTTGACATGGTAAATGGTGCCGTCTACCTGGAACTTCTTGTGGGCCTCGATCCGGCGGCCCACCACCGTCTCCAGGTTATTGTTGTTGTTGGGCAGGTCGATATAGGCCCGGGCAAGACCGTCCAGATCTCCCGGCTCGTNCTCCAGTCCNCAGGCGTTGACATAGCCGGTGGCCACCATATTGATGCCGTATTTTTTCAGCGTCTTGAAGGTGTNGCCCAGATAAGGCCAGCAGGCGATGCCCTCCCAGAAGACCCGGTATTCCTCCTCCACAGGGAAGGTGCTCTTGCCCTGGGCGATGTTCTCCTTGATCTCAGATATGAGCTGTTCCAGGACGGCGGTGGTGCTCTCCTTGCCCCGGTTACAAACCATGCAGGACATATAGTTGAACAGGTCGAAGCCGGCCAGGGGGGCGGGCTTTACAGCCAGAAGCTCGTTGGCCTCCCGCCAAAGATCCTTATTCCGCTGGGAGATGCGCATGACCTCAGTGAGCCTGTCGTAGTCCATTTTTTTGCCGGAGATCTCCTCCAGGCCGTGAATCAGATCGTCGATTTGGGCGCGGACGTACTTCACCTTGGCGTCGGAGGCGCAGGGGTCGTAGTTGTAGACCGTATCGATGAGAAACATGGGCACCTGGAACTGGTGGGCCAGGTTTTCGAACCACTTGGTCAACTGGTTGCAGATGTTGTTGCAGCACAGCACAAAGTCGGGCTTGGGCATATTGTTGCTCTCNGCCGTCAGGGTGTCCATGTAGGCCAGACTGGTGCGGGCATAGGAGCAGANGTCCATGTTATAGCCTGCNGCCTCGGCATGAGCCAGCAGGTCGTCTGACTGGTGCCGGGCGGCCAGGCCGGCGGCCTGGTTTTCCGGATATACAATGTAGAGGCCGAGAGCCTCGGCGATCTCCTGGGGGAAGATAGAGGCAGACCAGCCGATCTTCTCTCCCCGGGCTTTTGCGTCGATGGTGTCCTGATAGAGCTTGGCAAGCTGCTCGCCCACCATGANCCGGGACTTGGGCAGCGGTTTTTTGGGCTTTTTGGGCGCGGCGTCCGGAGCCGCAGCCTGAGTCGTTTTTTCTTCCATGATCTCCCTCGATTCAATCCTTAATATNGCCGTCGGCATCGAAATCGATCTCAAAGGGCTCCGAGAGGATCTCCACGTCATCCCGGCTCTGGAGCTCTTTGGCCAGGTTTTNCGAGACCTGGATCTCNTCCATGTGCATGGTGNCTCGGATCCGCACCACCCGGGCATTGGAATAGTCAATGCCGGTGCAGGTGCGGATGGCCCAGCGCAGGGCCTCCCGGTCATTCTCCGNAANGCAGGNANTGCGGCAGCCGGGGAGGNAATTGGNCGTCANCNTGNTTGTCCAGGTGATGGCCCAGTCCACGTCCCGGACACAGCGCAGGGTGGTCACNTCNATNGTGCNGATGCCGCTGGCGTTGTGGTGGGTCTCCTCTGTCAGTCCCCGGACAAAGATGTTCTGGCNGACCAGAGCGCCGGGATAGATCCGGTCTCGGCGGGCCACCACATTGGGGTCGAAGCCCGCTCCGCCGATGTTTTTGCCGATTTGGTCGATGATGAGCACATCGGTGTCGGGAAACTTGAATCTGGCCAGCTTGTNCTTTGCGATTGCCAGCAAAGCCGCGTCCCGCTCCACGATCCGATCCTTTTCAATGACCTCCAGGTCGCTGATGTCGTCGTAGGCATTCTGAACCAGGCCAACGGCGAAGAGAACGGGCTCCTTTTCCAGGCAGAGGGCACCGGCTTCTGGGATCAGGCGGTCGAAGACCTCGTAGCCCTTCATGTGCATGGTGGCGGCGCCNTTGTGTTTGCCAAGGCCGATACACAGCATTTTCAGAANTCCGCTTTCATGGGGNCCTTTGAAGCTGGNGTGGGGCTTGATCTTATTGACCACCACGATACCGTCGGAGTGGTAGGCGTATTTGTCGCAATAGACGGGGGNNCCGTCCGCCAGCGTGCAAACCTCTACCACATCCATGGTGGCCCGGATGGGACNGCCCATACTCTCCNCGGTGATCCCGTAGGTGGCCAGCATCTCCACCTGACCCTCCGCCGTGCCGCCGGCGTGGCTGCCCATGGAGGGGACGATAAAGGGCTTTGCTCCCCACTCCTTCAGGCAGTNCACCAGGGTCTTCATGATCTCCTGATAGAAGGGGATGCCCCGGCTGCCCGCCGTGATGGCGATCTCCTTTCCCGCGTAGAAGTCCTTATTCTTGATCTTCTCTTCCATCTCCTTACGCAGATGGGCAGGGACATCCTCGATCTGGAAAGGATCATATTTCTGGCGTATCTTCACCATCTTGGGCAGAACCACCTGCTCCAATCCTTCCATTTTTGCGTTGACCACAGGAAAATCAATATACATTTTGTCTTCTCCCTCAGCCTTTCACCGTAATGGTGGGGNCTGCCACGTCGNCGTCTTCCATCAGGGCCTTGATCTCNGCATCGGAATAGCCCATCTCCTTCAGAATGGCCTCCGTGTCGGCGCCGGTGAGCTTGGCGGGTTGGAATTCCGGCCAGGGACAGGAGGCGATGGCCGCCGGGGCGTGGGCAAAGGGGGCCTTTTTTCCGTTGGGGTACTCATGATAGAAGATGTACTCGTTTTCCAGGGCCTGGGGATCCTCCACCAGCTCGGTGAAGTGCTGGGCCTTCTCAAAGGCGATGTCCGCCTCGGTCATGATCTTGGCCCACTCGGCGTAGGTCTTGGTGGCAAAGATCTCGTCCATGATACGCACTTGCTNCTCCATGGCGNCCTGCTCCTCCACCGCCTNCCNGNTGATGAACCGGGGATCGGTGGCCAGGTCGGGCCGGCCCAGGACTTTGGTGGCCACGTCGGCCCACTGCTTGTCGTAGGCGGTGGCGGCCAGGTAGAACCACTNCCCATCCTTACACTTATAGGTATTGGAGGTGGAGTTGTTGGGCTCAAAACGGGTGCGGGGCCAGGGCTTACCGCTGTACGCGGACAGGAAGCCGGAGCTGAGGGCGAAGCAGCCCGCCTGGAAAAGGCTGGCCTCCACCAGGTCGCCCTTGCCGGTGGTGGNGNGGCGCACCAGGGCGGCGNTGATNCCGGCNACCAGGGCAGTGGCGNCGNAGTGGTNGCCNAGACCGGCCACGGTGTTCACCAGGTCGCCGCCCCGGGGAGCCGCGTCGGCCATCAGGCCGGAGCGGGCGTAGAAGGCAGTGTAGTCAAAGCCGGGCTTGCCGCTGGCNGGCCCCTTTTTGCCGTAGCCCAGAATGGAGCCGAAGACCAGCCGGGGGAACTCATCCTTCAGATCGTCATAGGAGATCCCCAGCTTCTTCAGCGCGCCGGGGCGGTAGTTGGTGATGAGGACGTCGGCGGTGGCAAGCAGCTTGCGGAACACCGCCATGCCCTTTTCACTTTTCAGGTTCAGGGCCACCCAGCGCTTGTTGCCGTTTTCGTTGTCGTAGCTGGGGTTGCCCGTCTGGCCCCGGTCGTAGATGGGAATATTCATGTAGGGGCCGTTGTTGCGGTAGGTATCGCCGCTGAGCGGCTCGATCTTGATGACGTCGGCGCCCCACTCCGCCATAATGCGTCCTGCGGTAGAGGCAGCCAGGAAGTTGGAAAGATCCAGAACCTTGATACCCTCTAAAGGACCCACGCTTTGTCCCTCCCCTTATTTGAAGAGCTGGCCGGAGATGACCACTCTTTGGATCTGGTTGGTGCCTTCAAAGATCTGGTAGAGCTTGGCGTCACGCATCATCTTCTCCACGGGGTACTCNTTGGAGTAACCATAGCCGCCCAAGACCTGGACAGCGTCGGTGGTCACCTTCATGGCGGTGTCGCTGCAGAAGGTCTTCACCGCGGCGCCCACGCGGCCGTCGTAGATGCCCTGATCAATGAGGGTGGAGGCGTACATGCACATCTGGCGGGCGGCCTGGGTCTGGATGTCCATGTCGGCGATCATGAACTGGATGGCCTGCTTGTCGTACATGGGCTTGCCGAAAAGGATGCGCTGCTTGGCGTAATCCACACAGATGTCGATACAGGCCTGGGAAATGCCCACGGCGGTGGAGGAGCCCAGGGGGCGGGAGCGCTCCAGGGTCTTCATGGCGATGCGGAAGCCCTCGCCCTCTTCGCCGATCCGGTTGGCGGCGGGAACGACCACATCCTCAAAAACCNCGTCGCAGGTGTTGGAGGTGCGCAGGCCCATCTTGTTCTCGTGCTTGCCCACAGAGACGCCGGGCCGATCCCGCTCCACCAGGAAGCAGGACATACCGCCCCGGGTGCCCTTTTCCTTATCGGTATAGGCAAAGACGGTGTAGATGCCGCCCAGCTCTGCGTTGGTGATAAAGCACTTGCTGCCGTTGATGACGTATTCATCGCCTTTGCGCACGGCGGTGGTGCGCAGAGAGGCGGCGTCGGAACCGGAGGAGGACTCGGTAAGGCAGAAGGGAGAAAAGCNGCCGGGCACCACGATATCGGCAAGCTTGCGCTTNTGCGCCTCAGTGCCGAAGACCATGCAGGGGGTGGAGCCAAGGCCGTTGTTGCCCAGAGTGACGCTGAAGCCGGCGTCTACCTTGCCGAACTCCTCGCGGATGACGGTCATCATGCGGGCGGTGAGGCCCATTCCGCCGTATTCCTCGGGAATGTTCATGCAGTGAAGGCCCATCTCAATAGCNTTCTTCACAGCCTCCATGGGGGTCTCGCTCTTCTCGTCACACTCGGCAACAATGGGCTTTACTTCCTTATTCATGAAGTCCCGCACCATGAGCTGGAGATCTCTCTCCTCGTCGGTGAGTAGATAGTAATTGTTGACCATGCTATACTTCCTCCTTAATTGTGGACCTAAGTCCTGTCTGACTATATAGATTAGCAACTCCTATGCCAATTTTTCCGCACCGGCCCCTTTTGACCCTTTTTGTAGGCGCGGGGACTTTTTCCGCTTTGGGACAAGGGGCTGCCCATAGGGGGCGGTGCGTGCAATTTTGCACAAATTTGCCGTGAAGGCGCACATTTTGCCTGCACATGGGAGGCGTCTTATTGCATCCGCTCAGCGGCCAGAAGAGCCGCGCCCAGGGCGCCTGCCAGCTGGGCGTCCGGGTGAACCAGCACGGGGCGCTTCAGCTCCATCTCCATGGCGCGAACCACGCCGTGATTCAGAGCCACGCCACCGCTCATGGCCACCTGACCTTCGATTCCCACCCGCATGGCCAGAGCCGCCACCCGGCGGGCCACCGAGATGTGGATGCCGGCGGCGATATCGCTGAGCTTTGCGCCGGCGGCAAGGTGGGAGATGACCTCCGACTCGGCAAAGACGGTGCACACGTTGCTGATGCTCACAGGGTGCTCAGACTGCGCCGACAGCTGGCCAAGCCCCTCCACCGGTACGCCGAGCACCTTTGCCATCACATCCAGAAAACGGCCGGTGCCCGCGGCACATTTGTCGTTCATGACGAAGTTCATCAGCTTGCNCCTGCTATTGATTTGAAGGGCNTTGGNATCCTGGCCGCCAATGTCGATCACAGTGCGGACNTCAGGCAGAAGAAAGCCGATCCCCCGGCCGTGGCAGGTCACCTCGCTGACCTGATGATCTGCACCGGGAAAGGTCAGCAGTCCGTAACCGGTGGCCACCATGCAGCCGATGTTCTCCCGGCACAGCCCGGCCTGGGCCAGGGCCTGCTCCGTAGCTTGTCCCGGCCCCTGGGTGCCGGTGCCCATATTCACCACCGTTTTTGCCAGGATCTCGCTTCCATCCTGGAGGATGATTGCCTTTGACGATGTGGAGCCCACGTCCACTCCCATAGTGATCATTTTGTACCTCCCCTATCTGGGTCGTCTGCTTTATATCTGTTGTGTAGCAAAATTGATGCCAGTTTTTTTGCCGGATGTTTTCGGCTTTTCGTCCCTGTTCGCTTGTGCATTTGCCCACTATTTTGTGCAATTTTGCACAAAATGCACAATTTCGACAAGAGGTACAGCGCTGTTTTGCACCAGATTTCCTCATCACAAAGGTTGGCACACCGTTTGCTACTTTTTTAGATAAAAGCCTTACCCAATTTNACTCAGGAAAGCATAGGTGTGAGATATGAAGCGACATTTTCCCTTTTTTTACGGATATGGGATGTTGGCCGCTGTCTGGTGTATCTATTTCTGTGTATNTGGTACGGTGCTCTATAGCACGTCCGTCATCAATGCAGGGATGCAGCAGGCAATGGGATTCTCGGAGCGGTATATTGGTCTTGCGGGCACCCTGTGCACCCTGGTCTCCGGACTGGTGGGGCCGCTGGTGGGGCGGCTCATCTCCAAACGGGGCGTGCGTCTGACCTTTTTCATCGGCAGCGCCCTGGTGATCGCCTCCGGCCTGGCGCTGGCCTTTTTGCCTCAGAGCGTATTCTCCTTCCTGCTTCTCTACGGTCTGGTGGTGGGCGCCGGCATGGGCTTTGCCGGGCTGGTTTCGGTGCAGAGCGCTGTCAATGACTGGTTTGACCGGAAAAAATCCTTCGCGATGGCCATCGTTCTCACCGCCGGGTCTGTGGGCGGCTTTATGGCGCCTCAAATCGTGGAGCGGCTTCTCTCNGCGGGGAACTGGACGTGNGGATGGAGGTATGTGGCCGCCATGGCCGGGGTTGCCCTGGTCGTCTCACTGCTGTTCNTCGTAAACCGCCCGGAGGATGTGGGCCAGTTTCCGGACGGACTGCCCACGGCGAAGCAGGAGAAGGGGGCGGCACAGGACGGGGAAGAGGAAGGGCCGCCGGATCGCAAGGCCTTTGTGCTGATCCTCTTCAGCTATGCCACCCGCACCTACATCTACTACTCCATTATGGCTTATCTGGTCATTTTCCTGCGCTATAAAGGCTTTTCCAGCGCCTATGGCGCCGACTGCATTGCCCTGATCTCCCTGTTCAGCCTGGCCGGCCGGCTGCTCATGGGCGTGATCCCTGAGCGGCGGGTGCCCGCCAATGTGACCCTAGGGCTGGGCAATATCGCCGTGGGCGCAGGGGGACTGCTGATCTGTCTTTTTGATGGATCCNTCCCCATCCNAATAGGGGCNGCGGCCTNTGGCGTGGGCGTGGGGTTTGTGACGGTGGCGCTGCCCCTTACCGTCTCTCGCGCCTTTGGTCAGAGGCGATTTGCCGGGATCAACGGTAAACTGAGCCTTATCAACTACCTGCTGGCCGCCGGAGGGCCCGCCATCGTGNGGCAGACCGCCGCCTGGCTCAATGATTNCAGCCTCCCGTTGGGTTTTTCCGCCGTGCTGGTCATCGCGGGAGGCGTGGCGGCCTTCTTCCTCCGNTTGAGAAAGGAGAGCTGANGCCGACATGATATATGTGAGAAATCTGCTGGATCTGGAAGGTATGATGTTTGTCATAATCCTTCTGGGAGCCTTTACGATCAAAAAGGGGATCCTTACGGATAAGGGGAGGGGAGAGCTTACCAACCTCATCCTGTTCATTGTTTTTCCCTGCTATATCCTGGACNGCTTCATCAAGAACATCGGGGCCTTCTCTGCCGGAGGCTTCATTGGTGTTATGATTGCCTCGGTGGCCCTTCAGGCGGCCACCATCGTTCTCAGCCGGCTGCTCTACCCCAGGGTGGATCCCAAACGGCGGAGCATCCTGCGCTATGCCATCATCGTCTCCAACNCCGGCTTTCTTGGCTTCCCGCTGGTGGGAAGCATCTTTGGGGATCAGGGGCTCATCTATGCCTCCATCTTCCTCATCTTCCAGCGCATCAACAATTTCTCCGTGGGCATCTCCTACTTTACCGCCGACGGCTCCAAGGGTTTTCTTCGCCGCACTCTGACGCATCCTTGTATCGCTGCCACCCTGGTGGGAGTGGCAATTATGCTGCTGGAGCTGCGGCCTCCGGAACTGGTGTGTACCGTTCTCTCCTCGGTGGGGAGCTGCTCCACCCCTCTGTCCATGATGCTTATTGGCATGGTGCTGGCCAGCGCCCCCAAGGGAAAGCTGGTGGACAGGGATATCATTACATACAGCATCCTGCGGCTTTTCCTCATGCCCGGCGGTATGTTCCTNANCTGTAAACTGCTGGATATGGACGTCGTCCTCANGGGCACTGCCGTTCTCCTGACCGGGATGCCCGCCGGTACGCTGTCGGTGATGCTGGGGGCCAAGTACGGCTCCGATGCACCCTTCGCCAGCCGCCTGGTGATTTTCACCACCCTTTTGTCTCTTGTCACCATCCCACTGTGGTGTCTGGTCTGTGTGTACTTGGTCTGAATGAAAGAAGAAGGAGGTCATTTCCATGNCTNACCAGCAAGCTGTGGTGAACAGCTTCTTTACCAACCGTTTGGAGCGGCATCCGCACGCTCCGGCAGTCTACGACTTTGACCGGCAGGAGAAATATACCTATGGCGACTTGGCCCGCCGGGCCAATGCCCTGGCCAATTACCTGGTCAATGTCTGCGGGGTGAAAAAGGGGGNCAGGGTTGGCATCTGCTCAGGGAACGATATGGTCTATATCGACCTGTTCTATGCGACGGCCCGGACTGGAGCCATCACCACAGCCTACAACATCCTGCTGACCGCGGAGGAGCTGGAGGGCCTTCTGGAGAACGAGGAGCCGAAGGTGATCTTCTACGACTCTGCTCACCAGGAGAAGATAGACGCGCTCCGCCGGCGGACGGGAGACTGCCGNTGGATCCCCTTGGGGGCGGAGTATGACGACATCCTGGCCGCCGATCTGTCCCCGGCGCCTTTAGTGCCCATTGACCCGGAGGATATTATCCAGCTCATGCATACCGGCGGCACCACAGGGCTTCCCAAGGGGGCCATGCTCTCTGCACGGGCTATCATGCTCAACGCCATGGGCCAGCAGAATACCTACTCCCTCACCAAGGACGACGTGATGTTCGGTTACCTGCCTTTCTTCCACACCGCCACCTGGCATACCATCGCCATGCCGCTGCTCTATGCCGGCGGAGAGCTGGTCTTTGCCCGGAAATTCCACGTGGAGCAGACCTTTGACGTGATCGAACAGGCCCGGCCCACCATGATCTGGGGCGTGCCCACCGTGTACCGCCGTTTGGCTGCCCACCCCCGGTTTGCCCAAGCTGATTTTTCCAGCATCACCCGCTGCCGCTGCGGCGCCGCGCCGCCCTCCCTGGAGCTGATGGAGAAATATTGGGAGAAGGGAGTCCAGTTCTGCAATGGCTATGGCATGACCGAGTCCGGCCCCGGCAACCTGTCCATTCCCGTGGGAGAGCTGACCTTAGAGCAGATCCGGGCAAAGCGCACCTCCTGCGGTAAGGTGATGCCCTTTAACGAAGNCCGAATCGTGGACGATCAGGGACTCGAAGTCCCTGTGGGACAGGAGGGGGAGCTGCTGCTCCGGGGAGGCGTACTTTTCTCCGGCTATTGGAACGACCCGGAGGAGACCCGGCGGGCGATGGCCGGCGGCTGGCTCCACACCGGGGACATTGCCCGGATGGATGAGGATGGATTTTTCTATGTGGTGGGCAGGAAAAAGAATATGTTTANCACCAATGGGGAGAATATCTTTCCCTCGGAGATCGAGGGCGTTCTTTTCCGACACCCTGCCGTAGAGGACGCCTGTGTTATTGGTGTTCCCGATCCTGACAGGGGAGAGGTGGGCAAGGCCCTGGTGGTCTCCCGGGATCCCANCCTTACGGTGGAGGAGCTGGCCCAGTTTGCCGCCGGCCACCTTCCCTCTATAAAGCAGCCCAAATACTATGCCTTTGTGCCGGAGATCCCCAAGAACAGTCTGGGCAAGATCAGGCTGGACTGGCTCAGGACGACCTACGGCAGCCCGGAATAAAAACAGAGGAGGGCGGGACTCATGTCCCGTCCTCCTCTGTTTTTGCTTTATACAATGTTNTATTTCTTCAGCTTATATTGCAATGTCCGGCGGGAGATGTTCAGGGCCTGCGCCGTGCGCTCCCGGTGGTTATTATTGGCGGCCAGGGCCGCCAATATGGCTTTCTTCTCCTCATCCTCGCTGGCCGTCCGGCTCAGGGAGAACACCTTTTTCTCCGGCTCCGGCGGCGGGGCCGTCCAGGGCTCCAGAGCTGTGGCGCCCATGAGCACACTGCGCTCGATGAAGTTGCGCAGCTCCCGGACGTTGCCCGGCCAATCGTATTCCATCATTTCCTGATAGACGTTCTCCGACAGCTCCCGCCGGACGCCGTACTGCTGCTGGAACTCATTCAAAAACCGGCTTACCAGAGGGCGGATGTCGTCCCGCCGCTCCCGCAGCGGGGGAAGATAGAAGGGCAGGATGTTCAGCCGGTAGTAGAGGTCGGCCCGGAAGGTTTTCTCCGCCACGCACTTGACCAGATCTACATTGGTGGTGGCGATGAGCCGGAAGTCCACCTCCTGGGGCTTTACCGAGCCCAGCTTTTTGATGGACTTGGTTTCAATGACGCGCAGCAACTTGCCCTGAAGGGACATGGGCAGGGAGTTGATCTCGTCCAAAAAGAGGGTGCCCCCGTCGGCATTTTCGATAAGCCCCTTTTTTCCCGTGGACAGACCGCCGGTGAAGGTGCCCTTCTCATAGCCGAACAGTTCGCTCTCCATCAGAGTCTCCGGCAGGGCGGCGCAATCCACCACCACGAAGTTATGCGTCCGTCTTTTGCTGATGGTATGAAGATAGGAGGCAAATACCTCTTTTCCGGTTCCCGTCTCGCCGGTGAGAAGGACGGTGGAGTCGATATCGGCCACCTGACGGGCCGTCTGGCAAAGGGCCTTCATGTTTTCGCTGACGGCGACGAAGGGGACCTTCTCCGGCTCGCCCTCGATCATGGTGCGAAAGCCCCGCTCGTCGGTGTTGGTATGCCGCGGCGCGGTCTTGTCGTCATATTCTTCGTTGAAGGATTCCAGATCCTTGTAATAGCCCACAGAATATTCGATCTCTCCGTTGGCGTCAAAGATGGGGCGCAGGGTCACAAGATGCTTGCGCAGCACTGTTTTTCCGTCCTTGGAAAAGACCGTCTGCACATCGGTGGTGGTGGCCCGGTTTTTCCGCACCGCATCCATCACGCACTTGTCCGTCAGATTGTTATTGTACAGGTCGTAGGGCGTCAGCCCCAGGTACTCCTCCCGGGACACCTTTCGGATCTTGAGAAAGGTATCGTTGATATAGATATAGTGGCCCCCTCTATCATAGACACATATNCCCACATCGGTCTGTTTATCATACTGGGAAAAGGTGGAAGAAATATCCATTTCCGGGGCCTCCTGTCACAATATTGCGTAGGGATAAAAGCATGCCTATTATACACGAAGAAAGGAAAAAAGTAAATCAACATTTTAGAGGGTTTGCGTTGGCCGGAGGTCGACTCCCGGTTTGCCGGAACCGCAGGTGCGGAGAGGCAGAAAAAAGCCCCGGCCCGAAGGGAGACCGAGGGCTTTTTGCGTAAGTAGAGTTACTCTGCCGGGCCCAGCACCAGGGGCTGGAGCTGGCGGCCCTCCAGGGCGGCGGCGACGGTGTCGGGCACCAGGTCGAAATCTGCCACCAGGGAGGTGGGCNTTTCNCTGTAATCGTCCTGCCGGAAGGGGACGAAATATACGTTCTTCTTATCCAGCAAAGCGCCGATGCTCTTGGCGGAGGAGGCCAGGGCGTCGTTGGTGGACACCGCCAGAATAAGGGGCCGTCCGTTGCGCAGATGGGACTTGGCGGACAGGGTGACGGTGGTGTCCACCACGNCGGAGGCCNNCTTCCCNAGGGTGTTGCCCGTGCAGGGACAGATCACCAGGGCGTCCAGCAGCTTCTTGGGGCCCAGGGGCTCCGCCTTGGGCAGGGAGTCGATCACCCGCTTGTCGCAGATGCGCTCCAGCTCCCGCATGAGCTCGTGGGCGGCGCCGAAGCGGGTGTCCAGGGCGGCCACGTTCTCCGAGACGATGGCCGTCACGTCCCCGAAGCGGGCCTTGGTCTTTTCCAGGGCCGAGAGGGCCTTGGCGTGGGTGCAGAAGGAGCCGCACAGGGCGAAGCCGATGCGGAAAGAGGGCTGTTCCATAATGGTCACACTCCAAACTCGGTCAAGATATTGTAGACAGTGTTTTTGATGGCCAGGCCCGCGGTGACGGGGGCCACCTTGCCGGGGAGGGAGAGGGCCCAGATGGCCTTCACCCCCAGCTCCGCCGCCGCGGAGAAGTCCACCCCGCCGGGCTTGGAGGCCAGGTCGATGACCAGGCACCCCGGCTTCAGATCNCCCAGCTCCTCAGGCCCCAGCACGGGGGCGGGGACGGTGTTGATCACCAGGTCATAGGCGCACAGCCAGCCTGAGAGCTGGTCGGAGCGCTCCACCCCATAGCTCCACACCTGGGCCCAGGCCAGATCGGTACAGCTTCGGGCCGCCACGCTGACGGCGGCGCCCAGGCCACGGAGCTGGCGGGAGAGCACCTTGCCCAGCCGTCCGTAGCCGATCACGAGAGCTTTGGCGCCGTGGAGGGTGATGGGCAGTTCCTCCATGGCGATCTGGATGGCGCCCTCGGAGGTGGGGACGGCATTGGCCACCGCCAGCTCCTCCCGGGCCAGATAGTCCACCAGCCGCAGAGAGCGCGCCTCAGCGGCCTGGGCCAGGACGGGGGAGACCATCCCGGCGCAGAGAAGGGCGCCGGGGGCCATGGCGTCCAGCACTTCGCTGAGAAGGGGCCCCCGGGCGGAGAGGGGGGCGTTGATCCGGTCGCCCTCCAGGGCGGGGAGGGGGAGAACGGCGCAGTCTGCCCCGGCCAGCCCCTCCAGACTGTCGCTGACCAGCGAGGGCTCCACGCCCCGCTCCAGCGCGTAGGTATGTACTGTGTGGCCGTCCTCCCGAAGCGATCTGGCCAGGGTGGCCTGCCGGGGGTCACCGCCGATGACCCAGAGATCCATTTGCCGCATGGGCGCTCCCTCCATTTCCATTGCTGGCCTATCTTATGCCGTGGGAAGCGCGCGGGTGAAAGAAATGGACAAGAGAACCTAAAAATGATATACTGAAAAAGGTTTTTGCAATTTTATGGGAGCAAAGGAATGAGAACGCTTATGGACAGACAGATGATTTTGGAACTGGTGGGCTATTTTGCCTCTCTTTTGGTGCTGGTCTCGCTGCTGATGACCTCGGTGGTGAAGCTGCGGGTCATCAATATGATCGGCTCGTTCATCTTCGCCGTCTACGCCCTGTTCATCTCCTCCTATCCCACGGCGGTGATGAATTTCTGCCTGGTGGGAGTGAACATCTACTTCCTGATCAAAATGGCCAAGACCGAGCGGGCCTTTACCTTCCTGGCCCTGGAGCGGGAGGGGGCCTATCTTCAGCACTTCCTCCGGTTTTATGAGGAGGATATCCGGAAATATTTTCCCGCCCAGGCCCTTTCCGGCGCCGGGACGGACAGGGTGTTTCTGGTGTGCTGTGACACCACCCCTGCCGGAGTTTTGACCGGCCGGCTTTTGGAGGAGGGGACGCTGGAGGTGGCTTTGGACTACAGCGTGCCCCAGTACCGGGACTGCTCGGTGGGGCGGTATCTCTACCGCCAACTGGAGGAGCAGGGCTACAGGAAGCTGGTGGTTCCCACCGCGACAGAAGTCCACGGGGCCTATCTGAAGAAGGTGGGCTTTGTGGAGGAGAATGGGCGGTACGTAAAGCAGCTGAAGAGCGAATAAAAAGAGGGGCTTGAAGCAAATGCTTCAAGCCCCTCTTTTCTGTTTGACCTTATTTGCGCGCGGCGTCGAAGGCGTCGGTGACGGCCTTTTCCGGGGCGGGGGTGAGCAGAGAGACTACGACGATGGCGACGCACCCGACGATGAAGGCGGGGAGCAGTTCGTAGATGGCCCAGGCGCCGCCCAGCTTGGCCACGCCGTACTTCCAGATGAAGACCATGGCGCCGCCGGAGACCATACCGGCCAGGGCGCCCCACTTGTTGCTCCGCCGCCAGANCAGGGCCATGAGCATCACCGGGCCGAAGGCGGCGCCGAAGCCCGCCCAGGCGAAGGAGACGATGCCGAAGACTGAGCTGTTGGGATCCCAGGCCAGGGCCATGCCGATGAGGGCGATGATGATGACAGTGCCCCGGGCGGCCAGCATGGCCGCCTTTTGGCTGAGCTTGATGTGGAAGAAATCCTGGAGCAGATCCTGGGAGACGCTGGAGGCGGCGGCCAGGAGCTGGGAGTCGGCGGTGGACATGGTGGAGGCCAAGATACCCGCCAGCACGATGCCGGCGATGACGGCAAGAAGCAGGCCGTGGCGGCTCATCAGGTCGGAGAGCCGGACGATGATGGTCTCCGATTCAGCGCTGGTGGTGAGGAAGGGGATCTTTCCGGCCACGGAGACGCTGTAGCCGATGACGCCGATGGCGATGGCCACGAACATGGAGATGGCCACCCACACCGAGGCGATGCGGCGGGAGGTGGTGAGCTCCTTCTCGTCCCGGATGGCCATANAGCGCAGCAGGATGTGGGGCATACCGAAGTAGCCCAGGCCCCAGGCCAGAGTGGAGACGATGCTGNGGCCGCCGTANNTGGCGGCGGTACCGGTGGCGGCGTTGTAGCCCTGGGTCAGGTTCAGGTAGCCGGGCAGGGCGCGGGCGTTGTCCATGACCACGTCCAGGCCGCCNGCNTGGCCAACGCCGNAGACCACGANGACCAGCAGGGCAATGGTCATGACGATGCTCTGGATCAGGTCGGTGGTGGAAACGGCCATAAAGCCGCCCAGGACGGTGTAGCCGATAATGACTACCGCGCCCACGATCATGGCCACGTGGTAATCCACGCTAAAGAGGCTGTTGAACAGAGTGCCCACCGCCTTGAAGCCGGAGGCGGTATAGGGGACGAAGAAAATGAGGATGACCACGGCGGCGATGCAGGAGAGGATCTGCCGGTCGTCCTTATAGCGGCGGGAGAAGAAGCTGGGAAGGGTGAAGGCCCCCAGCTGGGCGGAGTAGCGCCGCAGACGGCGGGCCACGATGAGCCAGTTGAGGTAAGTACCCACCGCCAGGCCGATGACAGTCCAGCCCACCTCGGCCACGCCGCACAGATAGGCAAGGCCGGGAAGGCCCATGAGCAGGTAGGAGCTCATATCAGACGCCTCGGCGCTCATGGCGGTGACGATGGGGCCCAGCTTTCNCCCGCCCAGATAAANCTGGTCGGAGGAGTCTCCGGAGCCCTGGCGGCTGAAATAGACGCCGATGAGGATGGTCACCACCAGGTAGAGCACGATGNCGGCCAGGATACAGAATTGCGCTGTGGTCATGGTTGGAACCTCCCTTGTATGTGCCCCGCCTCTCTCTCAAAGGGCGGGGGGACGAACATTGCGNACATNATACCACAGTTTNAAATAGAACGCAATACAGAACGGAGTATAGACCGTGGTCTATACTCCGTTGAGAGATACATTGAATTTTTCCTGAAATAAAAAAGGAAAGAAGCTATACGAAATTTAGGCCTTTAACCAGGGAGAAAGCCGCTTAAAAATTGGGGCATGACCTGGGCGGCGTAGTCCCGCAGATTATAGTCTCCGCCGCACAGGCACCAGTCGTACATGAGGGCCCGCTCACACAGGGCGTAGAGCTTGGAAAGCTCGTTGACGCTGTGCGCCGTGGAGAGCTGCCCGTCGGCCTGGCCCTGGGCGATGATGCGCCGCAGAAGGCGGTAGTAGGTGCGCTTGTGATCNAGCAGGTGCTTCTCCCCGCTGGTGACCAGCTGGGTGGCGAAGAGTTGGGAGAGCAGCTCCATGGGGACGGTGTTCTCAATGGTCTCGAACAGCTCCCGGTTGAGGAAGAGAAGCTTTTCCATGGCGGGCATATCCGGGGTCATGACCTCCTCCAGGGCCTCATACTTGTCGTCAAAGAGGTCACTGAGGGTGCTCAGAAGAGCGTCCTTCCCGTCAAAGTAGTGGTAGAAGGAGCCCTTGGAGGTATTGGACAGGTCGATGATCTCCTCCACGGTGGTGTGCTCGTAGCCCTGCTCGTAGAAGAGCTTCCAGGCCGCGTTGACGATCCTGCCGCGGGTGTTGCGCTGGGAACGCTTTGCCATGGTGAGAGGCCCCTTTCTGTCAGGTCAGGCTGAAGGCCGCGATGGCCACGAAGAGCAGAATGGTGCACAGAGTATGCACCGACAGGCTGGTGGAGNTGTATTTGCCCTCGTCTCCCACATCGGCAAAGAGGGGGATGATGAAGGGGGCGGGGAGGGCATAGAGGATCATAAGGGCGATGTGGAGGCCCCGGTCATAGGGCACGATGTGGAAGGTGAGGAAGCTGACCGCGATGAGCAGCACCGCCATCAGCGCCAAACGGCACGCCACGGTGACGGCCACAGGCTTCAAAANGGACTTGTCCAGCTCCAGCTCGTAGCCCACCACCAGGAGCACCAGAGCGCTGGTGGGGGCGGTGACGGCGGAGATGATCCCGGTGACGACGCCGGAGGCGGCGCTGGAGAGCACCCACTGGCCCACGCCCAGGGCCCCCAGAAGGATGCCCAGGGCCATGCCGATGCAGCATTTATTGGTGACCATATTTTTTAAAAGGCCCTTGGCCGTGGGCTTCTGGCCGTCGGTGAGGGAGAGAAGGCCCAGGAAGGCGGTGTAGGCGAAGACGGTCTGGCCCAGATCCACGGCGGCGAAGCCGGACTGCTCCCCCATGAGCACNCCGTAGAGGGCGTAGCCCAGCATGCCGCCCTCGGCGCTGGCCAGGAGGAAGGGGAAGAACTTGCTGTGGGAGCCCGCCAGCCTGCGCAGGGCGAAGCCGGCGGCCAGAGCGGCGGCAANGCCGGCGTAGACCAGCACGAAGAGCAGGACGACGGTGGGGGAGTAGTGGGCGGTAAAGAAGGCGTTGAAGAGCACCACGGGCAGGCACACGTCGCCCACCACCGACTTCAGGCCCGCCAGTCCCTTCATATCGAAGATCTGCTTTTTCCGGCACAGGGCGCCNAGCAGGAGCAGCACGACGATGGGCAGCACCATTTGCAGCACTTGCAATGCCATTGGGACATCAGCCTCCTTAACATCATAAAAAGGNGTGGGNGACCTTCCCGTCTCCCTCCCCCGGCAGATCCTGGCTTACTTGCTGTGGGTGGCGTCCTGGAAGAACTCCAGAGCCTCCTTGTCGGTGGCGCCCTTGTGGACGATCNTGGCCNCAGCCTGGGCCATCTCCACGGGGTGGGTGCTCTGGAAAATGTTCCGGCCCATATCTACGCCGTGGGCGCCCTTCTGGATGACGCCGTAGGCCAGCTTCAGGGCCTCGGGCTCGGAGAGCTTTTTGCCGCCGGCCACTACGATGGGCACCGGGCAGGCGGCCACGACCTCTTCAAAGTTCTCACAGTCGTAGGTCTTGACGATCTGCACACCCANCNCGGCNATGATGCGGGTGGCCAGCTTNNAGAAGCGGTCGGTGCGGGCCATGTCCTTGCCCACGGCGCACACGCCCATGGTGGGGATGGAGTAGCGCATGCCGGCGTTGATGACCTGGCTGAGGTTGTCGAGGCTGGAGAGCTGGCCGTCGCCGCCGATGAAGGTCTGTACGGCCATACAGTCGGCGTTCATGCGGATGGCGTCCTCAANGTCCACGGCCACCACCTCGTGGCTCAGGTCGTCCTGAAGCATGGAGGAGCCGGAGGTGACCCGCAGGGCCACGCTCTTGGTCAGCTCGGGGGGGACACAGGTGCGGATGGCGCCCCGGGTACCCATGAAGCAGTCCACATAGGGGGCCAGCTGGGGCAGGAGCAGATCCAGCCGCTCCAGGCCGGCGGTGGAGCCCATAAAGTAACCGTGGTCAAAGGCGAACATTACGGTGTTGCCGCTCTCGGGATCGAAAATGTTGGCCATATGCTTCTTCATACCCCAGTCCAGGCTGTTGATGCCCTTGAGGAAGAAGCCCTTTTGATTGGCGAAGGGAACCTCCACGTGATAGTCCTTGGAGACCTTCAGACCGTCCAGATCAGCCATGATTATATCCTCCTTTTTCAATAAAAGCAATGTAAAACGAAGTGTTTTTTCTTTTGAGGGCAGGTTTGCCCGAAAAAGAGCGTCTCCGTTCCCGAAAACGCGCCGGGCAGACCGACGCGCTTTCGGGAGCGGGCGGGGCACAGGCCCCGCCGCTCCTGTCCGCCGGCGGGGGAGCCGGCGGAAAAGAGAAGAAGAAATCAGAAATCGTAGTTGTCCATGGTCTCGGCGTTGAAGATGGCGCGCTCAGGCAGCAGCACCACGCCGTTGTTGACGTCGGCGGTGGCGTCGTCGGGATTCAGGCAGTTGTTGGGCATGACCTCAACGGAGCCGATGCCGGGAACGTCGATGGTGTCGCCCACCTTCACGTCATTGCCGGCGGCGATGTAAGCGGCCACATAGCAGCCCAGAGCGCCCTGAACCTTGCAGTCCCACAGGCCCCAGTTGTGGAGGATGTTGGCGGTGCAGTAGGGCTTGATGGCGTTGGGGGTGGCGAAGCCGGTGATGGTCACGTCGTCCTTGGTCAGGCCGGCCTGATGAGCGGCCTCCAGCTGGCCGGGAAGAGCGGTGGAGTCATTGCAGATGATGAGGTCGATGTCACTGTGGGCAGCCAGGACGGCCTTGCCGATGGTGACGGACTTCNCAGCATCCTGCTCGGAGTAGTAGTTGTCGGGCTGGACGTTGACCCAGTTGGGATACTTGTCCTTGATGATCTTCTCGCCCTCGACCTGCCAGGAGTTCTGGTCGGTAACGGTGGCCTGGGAGTAGTGCCAGCAGTAGTTGACGGTGTCCTTCTCGGGATCCACGCCGCGGGCCTTCAGACCCTCGACAGACAGGTCGACCAGCATCTGGCCCAGAACCTCGGGAGTGCCCTGAGAGACCATGAGGGCACGGTCATCCACCTTGGAGTCGGAGTCCCAAGTGGACACGGCGATGCCGGCGGCCTNNGCGGCCTNGAGGGCATNGGACACGCCGGCGGCGTCCACGGTGGAGATGCAGATGGCGTCAACGCCCTTGCTCACGGCGTCGTTGATGCACTGCACCTGGTCGGCCACGGTGGCGTTGGGGGAGCCGATGTANTAAACNGTGATGCCCCAGTCCTTGGCGAACTCCTGGGCACCGGTGTTGGCCACCTCGAAGAAGGCGNTGCCGCTGACCTTGGGGATAAAAGCGACGACCTTGCCCTCCGCGCTGCCGCCGGCGGGGGCGGGATCGGCGGCCTGAGACTGAGCGGGCTCAGCGGCCTTGNACTCAGCGGGAGCAGNGGTGTTGGAGCTGCCGCCACCGCAGGCGGCCAGGGACAGGGTCATGCTCAGTGCGAGGAACAGTGCGAGACTTTTCTTTTTCATGATTGCNTACCTCCTGTTTTTATATCATATTCAGGGGTGGAAGCCCCGGAATATACGAGCTTACCGGACGCCTGCGGCGTCCTTTTTTCTGCCCTCACGCAGCTTGCCGATCTTGGCAATGACCGTGGGGTTGTTGGCCAGGGCCCGGCCTACCACGACCACCACCAGCAGCACGCCGATGGGGATGTCCAGATACNGCTTGTTGNTGNTGAAACACAGGGGCATACCGAAGCGCACCAGGGTGATGGCGATGGCGGCCAGGGCGGTGCCGATGACGCTTCCCTTACCACCGGTGGAAAGGGTACCGCCCAGCACGCAGGCGGTAATGATCATCATGGTGAAGTTGCCGCCCAGGTCGGATTTGGCAATGCCCAGCGGGGAGGTCATGACCACGCCGGTGATGCCGGCGGCCAGACCGGACAGGACGTAGGTGGACATGGTGACGGCCCGGGAGCTGATACCGGAATATTCCGCGGCCTGAGGATTCACACCCACCAGGAAGACCTTGCGGCCGTACTTGCTGCGGTGGAGCAGGATGTAGGCGCAGACCAGCATGAGCAGGAAGATGATGATGGGCAGGGGCACCGGGCCCACGCTGGTCTTGGACAGGTTTTTGAAGCTGTCGGGGAAGCCGCTGATGCCATTGTAGGCGGCGGTGCCGGACAGGGTGGACACCAGCAGGGCGAGACCGCCGTACAGGAAGGAGCCGCCCAGANTCACCACCATGGCCTGCACGCCGCAGTAGGCCACAAAGAACCCGGAAAGGGCGCCGCAGAGGGTGGCGATCACCACACCCAGAAGGGCGGCGGCCCAAATGTTCATGCCAAAGCCCTGCCAGCCCACGCCGATGATGATGGAGGTGAAGCCCACGATGGCACAGGACTGGATGTCAATGCCGCCGGTGATCATGACGAAGGTGACGAACAGGGAGATGTACCAGATGGGCAGGTCGCCGGTGGCGGCAATAAAAATACGGTTGAGGGAGAGGAACTTGGGATTGGCAAGGCCGAAGATCAAGAACTCGGCCGCCAGCAGGCACACCAGGACAAGGTTCCACTTGAGGTTAGGGCCCTTGGTGAGCTGACGCAGGGCGCTGGGCTGCCCGTTTTGGGAGGTGTTGGGCTTGCTCATTTCCCGGCCACCTCCTTTCCATCGGCGTACACAGTCGTTCGCGCGGCCAGGCGGGCGTGGCGGTTGCGCAGGTTGGCCCGGCGCTGCATCAGGGCGTCTACCACCACGATGGTGATGAGGATGACGCCGGTAATGGCGCCGTCGAAGTTGGAGGAGAAGCCCATAAACACCAGCAGGGCGCTGATGGAGGCCATGATCACCGCGCCGATGCTGGCGCCGATGACGCTGCCCACGCCGCCGGAGAGGCTGATGCCGCCCAGCACGCAGGCGGCCACCGCCTTCATCTCATAGCCGTTGCCGGACTGGGAGGTCACCTGGCCGGCCCGGCTGGCAAAGAGGATGCCGGCCACGGCGCAGAGGACGCCGCAGATGACATAGGCCAGGACTTTCGTCCGGGTGGCGGGGATGCCCACCAGGTCAGCGCCGCCGGCGTTATCGCCCACGGCGATGAAATAGCGGCCCCGCTTGGTGCGGGTCAGGATCACATGGATCGCCGCCACCAGAAGCAGCACGCAGAAGAAGCACACCGTCAGGGGAAAGCCGCCCAGAGTGAAGGAGGAGGCGCTTTTGAACTCGATGGGCAGGTCAGTGACCTGCTTGGTGCCCACCTGAAGGTACATCAAGCCCCGGAGGATGCCGTTGGTGCCCAGGGTGAAGATGAGGGAGGGGATCCTCATCACCGCCACGCCCCAGCCGTTGACCAGACCCACCACGGCGCCCATGAGGATGCCGATGAGAAAGGCCAGCGCCCAGCTCTTGCCGTCTTGGAGCATGGTGCCCACCANGGCGGCCACCAGACCCAGGTTGGAGCCTACGGACACGTCGATCTCGCCGATGAAAATGGCGAAGGCCATGGCCACGGCGATGAGGATGTAGACCACAGAGTCGTTAAAGCAGTTGGCCACGTTTTTGCTGTCGGCCAGGAAGGCGGGGGCCCTGATGCCCACAAGAATAAAGAGGAGCACCAGGAACAGAAGGGCGGTCATCTCCCGCGCCTTCAAGACTTTTTTTGCTGCNCTCATGCCTGTTTCGCCTCCCGTTCCACGATGCCGAAGGCCGCGGCCATCAGGTTGTCCTGGTTGATGTCTTCTTTCTGGAATTCCGCGTTGACGCGGCCCTGGTACATGGTGACCGCCCGGTCGGCCAGCNCTACGATCTACTNCATGTCNCTGGAGATGAGCAGGATGGAGACCCCCTGCTCCCGAAGCTGGTGGATGATGCTGTACACATCGCCCCGGGCGGCGGCGTCGATGCCCCGGGTGGGCTCGTCAAGGATGACGATGCCCGGCTCGGTGGCCAGGGAGCGGCCGATGACGATCTTCTGCTGGTTGCCGCCGGAGAGGCTGCCGGTGAGCTGATCGTGGCCGGTGACCTTGGTGCGGAAGTTCTGGACATAGCGGTCGGTGATATCGAACTCCCGGCGGCGGTTCAGGATGAACTTGCCCAGTACCCCGCCGGCAAGGCTGGCACTGGNGGTGTTGGCGGAGACGTCGCAGATCTTAAACAGGCCGTTGAGGTGACGGTCCTCAGGGACGTAATTGAGGCCGGCGGCGATGACCTGCCGGGTCTTCTGGCCGGTGATGTCCTGCCCCTTGAGAAGGACTTTTCCGCCCAGAACTTTGTCCATGCCGAAGATGGTGGTGGCCATTTCGGTGCGGCCCGCACCCACCACACCGGCCACACCCAGGATCTCGCCGGGATAGACCTTCAGGCTGATGTGGTCAAAGCCGTAGCCGCTGAAATCCTCCAGCTCCAGAACGGGCTGGGCGGAGTAGTCCACCGGTTTGGCGGAGCCGGCCTGCTTCTGGGCNGNCTCATCTGCGTCAGGGGGAAGAAGGCCCTTGACCAGATCCTCCCGGGTGAAGTTCCCTACGGGGCCCTGGATGGTGATGGTGCCGTCCCGCATGATGGCCACGTGGGTGGAGATATCAAAGACCTCTGCCAGGCGATGGGTGATGTAAATGATACNGATGCCCTTCTNCCGCAGNTNATTGACGACCTTAAAAAGCCTCTTGACCTCGTCGAAGGTGAGAGCGGAAGTGGGCTCATCCAGAATGAGGAGCCGGGCGTGGCGGAGGATGCCCCGAAGGATCTCCACCAGCTGCTGCTCGGCGATGGACAGGCTGTTGGCCTTCCGGCCCAGATCCAGGTTCCAGCCGATCTCCGCCATGGTGTCCACCAGCTCCTTATGGAGCTCGGCCTTGCTCTTATCGAAGCCGATGACGATATTCTCCTCCACCGTCATGTTGGGGAAGAGAAGCGGCTCCTGGGGCACCATGTAGATGCCGTGGGCCAGCGCGTCGGAGGGGCGGTTCAGAGCCACGGCCTGGCCGTTGATGGACATCTCGCCGCTGTCATGGGTGTAGATGCCCATGATGATCTTCATTAAAGTAGACTTGCCCGCGCCGTTGCCGCCGATCAGCGCCAGCACCTCTCCCGGCATGATATCAAGGTCGATGCCCTTGAGTACCGCGTTTAGACCGAAAGATTTGTAGATGCTCCGCACCGAGAGCAGGGGTGCTGTTTTGGCCACGGTCTCGTTGGTTTCCACTCGGACTCCCCCAATCCCTTTCAGAGTGGTAACAAATGTTACCGAATGAGGCTTTTTNTTTTCATCCATATCATAAAGACTTTTTCCCCGTTTGTCAACTGGAGGGAGGGGATGCCTCCTCCGGATTTTTCTTAAAATTCCGTCAAAAAATCAACTCCAAAGGCCCGCAAAAACCGCCTTTTTATTGCATGTGCACAATTTAAATGTCAAAATTTTGTCATTTTTTCCAAACTTCAAAAATGTGCTTAAATTCTGCTGCTTTCATTTGACAGTGGGAAGGGACTGGTGCTATACTATAAACGAAAGACATTTGACGGAGCGAAAAACTTTTGTTTGACTATTTGGGAGCATCTGTATGGAAGAGAGACTGGATAAGATCGACAAGCTGGACTATGAGCACATTTTGATGGTGAAGGCGGTCTGGTACTATTATATTGAAAGCTATACCCAGCAGAACATATCTAAATTGCTGGGGGTGAGCCGCTCCAAGGTCATCAGCCTGCTGGAGCGGGCCAGACAGACCGGGGTGATCCAGTTCAACGTCCGGCAGGAGAGCAGCCGCCGNATGCAGCTGGAGCAGGATATGATCGCCCGCTTCGGCCTCAGCGACGNCTTTATCGTCCCCGGAGCTTCGACGCTGACCTCTCCCAACGAGAGCATCGCCCAGGCGGCGGCGATGTACATTCTGCGCCGGGCGGAGGATAACGCCTTCATCAATATGGGCTACGGCGACACCACCAGCCGCATCCTCAACCACCTGGCCACGGCGGCGCAGTCGCCCCTGAACGTGGTGAGCCTCACCGGCGGGGTGAACTACTATCTGCCCAACACCCGCTCCAACGTGTTCAACGCCCGGCTCTATCTGATCCCGTCGCCCCTGCTGCTCTCCAGCGGGGAGCTGCGCCAGTCGCTGCGGCAGGAGCCTGATGTGGGGGAGATCTTCCGCATGATCCCCCTGTCCAGCATGAGCGTGGTGGGCATCGGCAGCATGAACGATCAGGCCACCATTTTGAAAAACGGCATCCTGAATCAGAACGACTTCACCTTCCTGAAGATGCAGGGGGCGGTGGGAGACGTGCTGAGCCACTTTTTGGATAAGAATGGCAATCCCATCTCCATTGAGCTGGAGGATCGGCTCATGTCCACCCCGCTGGAGGAGCTGCGCAAGCTGGACAACGTCATCGGCGTGGCCGGCGGGGCGCGGAAGGCGGAGGCCATCCTGGCGGCCCTTCGGGGCGGCTACCTGGATGTGCTCATCACCGACGAGGACACGGCAAAGCTCCTGCTGGAGGCGCCGGAACCGTAAGAAATTTCAAAACACTTTTGATATAGGGGGTTATTCGGTATGGCAAAGTACCTGATGGCGGTAGACGCGGGCACCGGCAGCGTCCGGGCCGTGGTCTTTTCCCTGGATGGAGAGCAGGTGGGCTGCGTCCAGGAGGAGTGGTCTCACAAGGAGGATCCCCGCTGGCCCGGAAGCATGGACTTCGACTGGGTACATAACTGGGAGCTGGCCCGGGGCTGCATCCGCGGCGTACTGGAGCAGACGGGGATCGCCCCGGCGGACATCGCCGCGGTGTCCACCACCTGCATGCGGGAGGGCATCCTCCTCTACGACAAGGAGGGCGAGGAGATCTGGGCCTGCGCCAATGTGGATGCCCGCTCCGACGCCCAGGTGGGGCAGCTCAAGGAGCTGGATCCCAACCTGGAGAAGGAGGTCTACCTGAAGTCGGGCCAGACCTACGCCCTGGGCGCCCTGCCCCGGATCCTGTGGGTGCGGGACAATATGCCCGAGATCTATGAAAAGACCGCCGCGGTGGGCATGTTCAACGACTGGCTCATCTACAAGCTCACCGGGAAGCTGGCGGTGGAGCCCAGCAATGGCTCTACCACCGGCATCATGGACTTGCAGAGCCGGGACTGGCTGCCTGAGATCGCCGCCAAGTGCGGTCTGCGCGCCGACATCTTCCCCCCGGTGGTGGAGTGCGGAACCAACTTTGCGGTAGTCAGCGAAAAGGGCGGGCTGGACACCGGCCTGGCCCCGGGCACCCCTGTGGTGGTGGGCGGCGGCGACTGCCAGCTGGGCACCCTGGGCGTGGGCGCCTACAAGGCGGGGCAGGCCGCCGTGTTCGGCTGCAGCTTCTGGCAGTATGAGTTCAACACCGACTCGGGCAAGACCGACCCCGGCTGCCGGGTGCGGGTGAACTGCCACGCGGTGCCCAACCTCTGGCAGTATGAGGCCCTGGCCTTCAAGCCCGGCCTTGTGATGCGCTGGTTCCGGGACGGCTTCTGCCAGGAGGAGGCCCGGCTGGCCGTCGAGACGGGCCGGGATACCTACGATCTGATGAACGAGAAGGCAAAGGACATCCCCGCGGGGTGCTATGGCATGCAGTGCTGCTTCAGCGACACTATGAATTTCATCAACTGGAAGCACGCCAGCCCCACCTTCACCAACTTCCTGCTGGAGCCGGAGAAGTTCAATAAGTATAGCTTCTACCGGGCCATTTTGGAGAACACCGCCCTGCTGGTGCGCAGCCACATCGAGCTGGTGAAGGAGGCCACGGGCCATGAGCCTGATGAGCTTNTCTTTGCCNGCGGCGNNGCCAAGAGCCCCCTGTGGAGCCAGATCGTCGCCGACGTCACCGGCAAGCCGGTGAAGGTGCCGGTGGTAAAGGAGGCCACCGCCCTGGGCGCGGCCATCCTGGCCGGCGTGGGCGTAGGGCTCTATAAGGACTTGGCTGAGGCGGTGGAGAGAACGGTCAAGTGGGACCGGGTCTTCCAGCCTGACGCCGGGGTGAAGAAGGTCTACGACGAGCTCTATGAGAACTGGAAGAGGATCTATCCCGAGCAGCTGAAGCTCTGTGACCAGGGCCTGACCCGGAATATGTGGATCGCCCCCGGCCTGTAAGGCCGAGAAAGAGGAGGAGTAAAAAATGTTTGTCATCAATGAGTCTGAGCGGGAGTACCGCTTCGGAGAGAGCGGCCCCAAGTATCTGATGAAGGGCCCCCGGATGAATTTCGCCATCGTCCGCTTCCGCCCGGGAGAGGACTTCCAGGCCCACTACCACAATGTGATGGAGGAGAACTTCTTTATCCTGGAGGGCAAGGTGGACATCGTGGTGGACGGGGTGGTGCACACCCTGTCGGCGGGGGACCTGATCCATATTGAGCCCGGCGAAGTCCACTATGTGAAAAACGCCTATGACGCGCCGGTAAAGATGGTCTCCACCCTTGCCCCTTATCAGGACGTGGACAAGGTCAACGTGGACAACCCGGTCTACTGAGGAGGGGCTGAACATGAAAACCATCAAGGCCGTTCCCNTNACCGCGGAGAANTTCGCCCCCTATGGTTTTATNNCCAACATCACCGATCCCGGGGAGGCTTACGGCATGGGGGAATACCCCTCGGTNTTTCACCGAGATATGGTGCTGGTGCCCAACGCCAGCAGCGCCATTACCGCCTTCGGCAGCCTGAAGGTGGGNNAGCGGGAGATGGTCATCGCCGACGCGGAGTACCACAGCGCCGCCATGGAGGTGATGATGCCTCTGGACGACGACATGGTCATGGCCGCCGCCCCTGCCANTGGGGGAGAGGTGGAGTTTGACAAGCAGGTGGCCTTCCTTGTCCCGGCGGGTACCATGGTGGTATTTCGGGCGGGGGCCTGGCACGGGGCGCCCTTCCCCGTGCACCACGACGGTACGGTGCTCATCTGCCTGCCGGAGCGCACCTATCTGTGCGACACCTGCAAGATCCTCTTCAAGGACGAGGAGAAGATCCGGATCACCCTTTGAACAGAGAAAAAGCGCCCCACCTGTCACAGACAGGCGGGGCGTTTTTGTTTGTCCTTTTCCTCTTACAGCAGGACGACCCCGGCGCTTTGACACCCCTCCAGGGTGTCGCCGTCCCAGATGCCGGCCTGCACCTCGCCGATGTGGGCCTTGCCCAGCAGATACATGCACAGCCGGGACTGGCCGATGCCGCCGCCGATGGTCAGGGGCAGCTTGCCCTCCAGCAGGAGCTGGTGGAACAGCAGGCCCCGGCGCTCGTCGTGGCCGGAGGCGGTGAGCTGCGCGTCCAGGCTCTCGGGGCTGACCCGGATGCCCATGGAGGAGAGCTCGAAGGCGTTCTGGAGGACGCTGTTCCACACCAGCAGGTCGCCGTTGAGGGCCCAGTCGTCATAGTCGGGGGCCCGGCCGTCATGGGGCTTGCCGGAGCGCAGGGGGGCGCCGATGCCCATGAGGAAGGTGAGGGGGTGATCCCGCAGCCACTCCCGCTCCCGCTCCTTGGGGGTCTTGTCCGGCCAGCGATCCTCCAGCTCCTGGGCGGTGACAAAGCTGACCGTATCGGGTAGGGCGGGGAGCTTGAGCAGAACGGGGAAGGCGGAGCGGAGGGTGGCCTGGGTCTCCCGGATGGCCTCGGCGATGGCCTCCACGGTGGTTTTCAGGTATTCCACCGTGCGGTCCCGGGGGGCGATGACCTTTTCCCAGTCCCACTGATCCACGTAGACCGAGTGGAGGTTGTCCAGCTCCTCGTCCCGGCGGATGGCGTTCATGTCGGTATAGAGCCCCTCGCCCACAGAGAAGTGGTAGCGGTAGAGGGCCATGCGCTTCCACTTGGCCAGGGAGTGGACCACCTGGGCGTCCTTGCCGGTAAAGGNCACATCAAAGGAGACCGGCCGCTCCACGCCGTTGAGGTCGTCGTTCAGGCCGGTGCTGGCCTCCACAAAGAGAGGGGCGGAGACCCGGCGCAGGTTCAGNGCCCCGGCCAGGGTGTCTTCAAACAGGCGCTTGAGAAGGCCGATGGCCTTTTGGGTATCATAGAGGTTGAGAGAGGGGGCGTACCCCTGGGGAATGACAGTCTTTGCCATAATGACCGGCTCCTTTGTCTTTCAGATGTTCCCCATTATAAGACCGCCGGGAGAAAAAGACAAGGAGATTTTACAGATGNGGCTTGAAAAGGAGAGACAGGATCCACAGCGNGGTTCCAAAACCCGCCGGGGTGTGGTAAAATATCCCTGTTCTGACGGACATCAAGGAGGAAAAACCATGAGACGATTTTCCGCTCTGGCACTCAGCGCGCTGCTGCTTCTGGGCCTGACGGTTCCGGCGCAGGCCAACGCCCCCAGCCTGGGCCTCACCGTGCTCTTCACCCACGATACCCACGACCACTTTTACCCCGACGCGGGAGACATAGGNGGCTACACCCGGCTGGCCACCCTTTTGGAGGAACAGCGCCGGACTCCCGCCGACGTGGGGGACGGCAGCGCCTTTTCCTATCCCACCGTCACCCTGGACGCCGGAGACTTCTCCATGGGCTCTCTGTTCCAGACCGTCTATGCTACCGACGCGCCTGAGCTGCGGGCCCTGGGGGCTATGGACTACGACGCGGTGACCCTGGGAAACCATGAGTTTGACTACCGGCCCCAGGGCCTGGCGGACATGCTCACCGCCGCAGAGGAAAGGGGCGAGGCCCTTCCCGCCATCGTCCAGGCCAACTACAAGACCCCCAAAGACCCCGCCGACCCGGCCTCTCAGGCTTTGGTCAAGGCAATGGAGGACTACCCGGTCACCGACTATACCGTCATTGAGCGGGAGGGGGTGCGAGTGGCCGTCTTCGGGGTGATGGGAGTGGACTCCGACGAATGCGCCCCCATGTCCGGCATGACCCTGGAGCCATTGGCCGAGGCCGCCGGACGGGTGGTGGCGGAGATCCGGGAGAAGGAAGGGGCTGACTTTATCATCTGCCTGTCCCATTCCGGCACCGAGGAGGGCAAGGGGGAGGACTACGAGCTGGCCCGGGCGGTGGAGGGCANCGACCTCATCATCTCCGGCCACACCCACACCACCTTGTCCGAGCCCATCCAGGTGAACAACACCCTTATCGTCTCCTGTGGGCCCTACACCCAGAACCTGGGGCGCATCACCATTCACAAGAAGGTGAGTCCCGACCATGAGCTGAGCTATTCTGAGTATCAGCTGCTCCCCATCGACGGCTCCGTGGCCCCTGACCCGGACATGGAGGCCCTGGCGGAGCGCTTCAAGGCCAAGGTGGACGAAAACTACCTCTCCCAGTTCGGCCTGGGCTACGACCAGGTCATCGCCCGGTCTGATCGGGACTTTACCATTGCCGAGACCGGCGACCTCATCGGCGGGGCTTATATCGAGACCGTGAAGGGTATCGAGGGGGAGGACTATGTGCCCGTCGCCTTCGCCGTGGCCCCCGACGGGGTCATCCGGGACAGGCTTCGGGCGGGGGATATCACCACCGCCCAGGCCTTTGATATCCTCTCCCTGGGCTCCGGGGCGGACGGAAGTCCGGGCTATCCCCTGGTATCTGTGTATCTCACGGGAAAGGATCTGAAAAACGCCTTTGAGGTGGACGCCTCCGTGTCCGCCCTGATGCCCGCCGCCGAGCTTTTCGGGGCAGGGGCCTGGTGGGAATATAATCCTCACCGGATGTTTCTGGATCGGGTGACGAAGTGCGGCCTGGGGGTGGGAGCGGAGCGGACGGAGATCCGGGACGACCAGCTCTACCGAGTGGTGGCAGACCTCTACTCGGGACAGATGCTCTCCACGGTAAAGGACAAGTCCTTCGGCCTTTTGTCCATCACCCCCAGGGACGAGCAGGGCAATGAGGTCACCGACTTTGAGACCCGGATCATCCACGACGGAAATGGCCGGGAGGTAAAGGCCTGGTATGCCCTGGCCTCCTACCTGGAAGAGACGGGGACGGTGAAGCTGCCGAATGGCAGCAAGGCGGTAAAGTCCAGCTGGAACCCGGTGGGATTGCTCATCCCCATGGGTGCGCCCACCGCGGTCGTCCTGCTGGCGGCGGCGCTGGTTANAGCCCTGGCGGTNTTGCTGATCCGGTGCGTCCGCAGCCGGCGGAGAAAAGTGCAAAAACGCCCCGGCGGACGGGAAAACAAGGGGAAAGCGTAAGCTGCAGAGAAAAAGAGAAGGACGGGCCGCTTCGGCCTGTCCTTCCCTTTTTATTAAGTTTTTGAAGCTTACAGCTCCTCGATAAAGGAGGCGGGGACATAGGTGAAGCCGTCGACCACGAAGGCGNCGCCGCCGGTCAGGGGCACGGNCTTGCTCNGGCCATCCTTGGTGAGCACCGCGGCGTTGGTGGGGGCGTCCCAGGTGACGGTGTAGCCCTTGGCCTCGGCGGCGGAGCGCAGGGCCGCGAAATTGCCGGGCACAAAGGTCTTGGGGCCCCTNCTGCCGNGGGCGGCATTGTGGGTGGCGGAGGTGATGCGCTGGTCAAACAGCACGTCGGACTTGCTCATCAGGTCGGCCAGGGTGTCGGCGGAGAGCTGGTTGACNTGGTCGGATACCTTGCNGNGGTCNCTCTCGGCCATGGCCTTGATGACCTCCTTTTCCTGGGCCATCTGCTCTACCAGGGCGTCCTCCTGGAGCTTCCAGTAAGCCTGGACGCCGGGGTTGTAGAGGGCCCGATCCTGGTCAGCCAGGGCGCAGATCTTCTTGAAGGCCCAGTAGGCGCTGTCGGCGTCGTATTGGGGGGCGTCTACGCTGTAGGCCTCGGGCAGCTGGGTGACGGCGGAGAACTCGGGGATGAAGACGCTGTGCTCGCCGCCGCCCAGGGCCAGCCAGGTGAGGGCGGCGCAGTCTGCGGGCATGTCGTCAAAGAGCTGGATGATGTGTGTGTCCGGGGTGGTGGACACGGCGATGGCCCGGTTGTCCTCCTGCCCCTCCAGGTTCAGGTCATAGGCGGTGCNCTCGTACCGGGTGCGGANGACGGCCATTACGTCCTGTACGTCCACCTTCTCGTCGGGGGTGTAGAGCAGGGGATAGAAGGTATCGGCCTCGAAGGTATCTCCGGCCAGGGAGGGGGCCAGGATGTGCATGCCGCCCCAGTTCCTCAGATTGTTGCCCTCGGAGCGCATGCCGCCGCAGACGGACTGGGCCAGAAGGACTTTGCCGTCGTCGTCCTTTGCGGTGAGGCCGGCGGCCTCGATGGTATCCAAAAGCCCGGCGGAGAGGACGAAACTCTCGGTATCCTCGGGGTCGGCGGCGCCCAGCATAAAGTGGTTGCCGAAGACGGCCACCTTGTCCTCGGGCAGCTTCATGGCGGCGTACTGGTGTCCGCCGTAGAACTCCATGATCCAGGCCTCGGTCTGGTCGGCCACCAGGATGATGTTGCCCTCGGCGGAGCCGTATTCGTCCACCACAGCGGCCAGAGTGGTCACCGCCTCCTTGGCGGTGGCGGAGGTGGCGGCGGCCAGAGCGGGGAGGACGGCCTCCCGCAGGCCGCTTTCAACAGTGGGGTCGGCGGCCTTCCACGCATCGCAGCCCGAGGCGGACACGGTGCCCGTAATGGCGACTCCCATCTCATTGACGCAGACGGCGGCGTAGAGCCCGTCACCGGCGGAGGCGTGATCCTCCATTTGCGTATATTTATACGTGTGGGCGGGCAGGGGATAGGAGAAGCCGTTGATGTCGTCCAGGGTGCGTCCCGGCTCGTCAGAGGCGGGGACTACGGTGTGAAGCTTATCGTAATCTGAAGGGCTGATGTCCTCGCTCCGGGCGATGATGGCGGCGCCGTCGCTGCTGACGGCCTTGCCCACATAGGCGCCGGTGCAGGCANAGGCGCTGACGTTGCCCAGGGCCAGGGTGGCCACCAGGGTGGTGGTCAGGAGCTTTGTGAATTGCTTTTTCATTTCCATCAACCTTNCTCTGTGGAAGCTATGCTCAGATTATTGCATAATTATTCGCATATGTCAATAATAAATGAAAACATATACACACAAAAGGACGGGCGGCATCCTGCCCGCCATAGGGCAGAATGACGAAAGGCGAGGGGAGGCTTCCGGCCGTATTGACTTGCGCTTCTGAGCTGTGATAAACTGGGAGGACAAATGAAAAGGGGGCCGTTTACCCATGGAAAAGATCAAAATGACCACCCCCCTGGTGGAGATGGACGGGGACGAGATGACCCGCATCCTCTGGGCGGATATCAAAAAGGAGCTTTTGGAGCCCTTTATTGAGCTGAAGACGGAATATTATGACCTGGGCCTTCCCCAGCGGGAGAAGACCCGGGATCAGGTGACGGTGGACTCCGCCGAGGCCACCAAGAAGTACGGTGTGGCGGTGAAGTGCGCCACCATCACCCCCAACGCCCAGCGGGTGGAGGAGTATAAGCTCAGCGAGATGTGGAAAAGCCCCAACGGCACCATNCGGGCCATTCTGGACGGCACGGTGTTCCGGGCGCCCANCATGGTGCAGGGAGTTTCCCCGGTGGTGAAAAACTGGAAAAAGCCCATTACCATCGCCCGCCATGCCTATGGAGACGTGTATAAAAACAGTGAATTCCAGCCCAAGGGCCCCGGTAAGGCGGAGCTGGTGTTCACGGACGACCACGGCAAAGAGACCCGGCAGACCATCTTTGAGTTCCAGGGCCCCGGCGTGCTCCAGGGCCAGTATAACACCGACGCGTCCATCTCCTCCTTCGCCCACGCCTGCTTCCAATATGCCCTGGACGTGAAGCAGGATCTGTGGTTCGCCACCAAGGACACCATCTCCAAGCAGTACGACCACCGCTTCAAGGATATTTTCCAGGAGATCTTCGACGCCGAATACAAAGAGCGGTTTGCAAAGGCGGGCATCGAGTATTTCTACACCCTCATTGACGACGCGGTGGCCCGGGTCATCCGCAGTGAGGGGGGATTCATCTGGGCCTGTAAGAACTACGACGGGGACGTGATGAGCGACATGGTGTCCACCGCTTTCGGCTCCCTGGCCATGATGACCAGCGTGCTGGTCTCTCCGGATGGGAATTATGAGTATGAGGCGGCCCACGGCACCGTGACAAGGCACTATTACAAGTACCTGAAGGGGGANGAGACCTCTACCAACCCCATGGCCACCATTTTCGCCTGGACAGGGGCCCTGCGCAAGCGGGGGGAGCTGGACGGTATCCCCGAGCTGGAGGCCTTTGCCGACAAGCTGGAGAGGGCCTGCGTGGAGACCATCGAGAGCGGCGTGATGACCAAGGATCTGGCCGGTCTCTGGGAGGGGGCGGCCCAGGCAAAGGCGGTGAACAGCCTGGAGTTTCTCCAGGCCATCCGGGCCAAGCTGGAAAAGAAGCTGTAAGGCAAATGCAGAGGGGCGCTGCGGCACAAGGCCGCAGCGCCCCTCTGTTTTGGAGAGATGGCGATCAGGTGTGAGACGCCAAATACTGGATGGCATACTGAGCGTGAAGGGCCGCCGAAATACGAAGGCTGTCCTCGTCGATGTCAAAGTGTCCGTTGTGGTGCGGCGCGGATTCCTTGTCACGGAAGCCGCCGCCCACGAAGACGAAGAGCCCGNCCACCTTCTCCATGAAGATGGCGAAATCCTCTCCCGCCATAAGGGGGGGCATATCGTAGAAGCAGTCCTCTCCGAAGAGCTCCGCAACGACCTTCTGGCCGAAGGCGGCGTTCTCCTCGGTGTTGATGACGGCGGGAGTTCCCTTGAGATGGTGGATCATTTCGCTCTTGGCCCGGAAGGCCGCCGCCGTGTTCTCCGCGATGCGGTTGATCATCACCGGATACTGGTCGCTGAGCGCCGGGTCAAAATAACGCAGATTGCCCTCCAAAATGGCCTCGTCGGCGATGGCGTTGAAGCGCTGGCCCGCCGTGAGCTTTCCGATGGTGACCAGTCCGACATCTTGGGGGAAGAGTTCCCGGCTGACAATGGTCTGGAGGTTCATTACGATAGAGGAGGCCGCCACGATGGCGTCGATCCCCTGATTGGNCGTGGAGGCGTGGGCGCCCTTTCCTGTGATCTTCAGGGTGAACAGGTCGGTGCCCGCCATCCGGGCCCCTGGGGCGCAGGAGATACGGCCCACCGGGATGTCGGCCCAGATATGAATGCCGAAGCAGTGGTCAATGCCCTCCAGGTAACCTTCCTTGTCCGCGATCTGGACGGTGCCGCCGAATTCCTCCCCCGACTCAAAGAAGAGCTTCACCGTACCCGCGATCTCCTCCCGAAGATCCATGAGGATGTGGGCGGCGCCCAACAGGGCGGCGGTGTGGCCGTCGTGACCGCAGGCGTGCATAGACCCTTCCACCTGAGACTTATAGGGAGGTTCTCCCAGCTCCTGGATGGGAAGGGCGTCCATATCGGCCCGGAGAGCAATGGTCTTCCCAGGCTTGCCGCCCTGGATGGTGGCCATGACGCTTGTGGAGCCGGGGATCACCTCAAAGGGGATGCCGAGCTTTTCCAGCTCCCGCTGAACCAGCTTGGAGGTCTCGAACTCCTGCAGGCTGAGCTCCGGATGCATATGGAGATGGCGCCGCAGCTCGACCATATAGGGCTGGTATTTTTTTGATAATNCCAGAACCATACCCATTNCTCCTTACAGCNTTTTTACAACGACGCCGGCGATGAGGACAGAGGAGATAGTGACGGTGACGAAGCCGGCGGTGACCATCTTGGGCAGCATATAATTCTCAATGGCGATGCGCTCNTCCTCGNTGGAGGANATGGCATTGGCCACCTCTTTGGGGATGAACATGGTGGTGGGGAAGCCGAAGGTGCAGGTGAGNCCCAGGGAAATGGCCATGCCGGGGGCTATATGGAGAACCTTACTCAAAATGAGGCCGGATACGGCAACGCCCACAACGCCGGTGACCAGAAGCAGAAGCAGGGGAACCAGCATATCGATCAGCTGTTGGGGGGTGGTATTGGCCAGATTGGTAAAGATGATNACGGTNGTGGTAAANACGATCATCCCNTTGGACTCCGTCTGGGGCAGGATATTCTTCTCCAAAAAGCCCAACTCACTGAAAAGAATACCGAACAGAAGGGCAAATACAAAGAAATGGATCTGCCATTGGTCAGGCCGGCGCAGAACTGGGACAGGGCCGCCACCAGGCCCAGCTTCAGAAGCTTTATAGAGGGCTTGTTCAGGGNCTTGNGCAGCTCCAACAGCTTCCGCTTGGCCTCTCCGGCGGCAGCGGCGGCGTCACCGTGGGCGTAGANTGCGATGTTCCCCTTGTCCTNCAAAAAGCTTTGGGCATCCTTCCGAAGCAGGATGGAGGCCACAGGAATACCCACAAAGTTCTGGGCCACCAGAACCAGGATCACAAAGCTGCTCAGATCGGCCAGCCCCTTTTCCGTCAGGGTGCTGGTCATCAGCAGGGCCGCCGTGTTGGCGCCGGCAAAGATGGGGGCGCCGGCAATGGCCATGTCGTGCCCCATGAGAAGGGGGCAGACCACTACGATGAGCGCCACGCCGCAGATCACACATACCAGGCTTACCACCACAGTTTTCCACTGCCGCTTCAGCTCCGGGAAGTCGATCATGGTTCCCATGGAGGTGATCAGAATGCCAATAAGTACATTGGCGATGCCGGTCACCGCCGCCGTGTCGAAAATGTCGGCGGGCAGGCCGCACCAGAATGCGATGAGCAGGACTACCGCGATCACCAGGGTGGCCGACAGGATGGCCCGGGTCTTTTCCGCTACGATCTCGCCCAGGGCGAAGATGGCCAAAAGAACGCAAAAGGCTTGTACTGCAGTCATAAAAATTCCTCCTTTTTGTCGTACTAATTACTCCTCTCTTCTTTCCCGCGCCCCGCCGTCCTCTCCTCTGCGGCGGGGATCCTCCCTCATTTCTTCATGGGCACCACTCCTTTTTTGTCTGTTTTCAACAGTATCTTCCTGCGGGAACATAGATTTCTCAACAATTATAACAAGAGAACGATTCCCTGCCTAATCTGAGTTAGGCAAAACAGAGTCATGTTTACAAGTTATAGTGAACTGGATTTTGCAGGGGTGTTATGCTTTTTGGGCAAAAAAGATCTGCCGCAAAACAACTGTTTTGTGGCAGNTCTTTTTTCTTGGTTATGCAGTTATTTTATCTGTCCCCCGTNGTGTCTTTTCAGCACGCTTATAAATCGCTCCGCTTCAGGAGAAAGCGGCGCTTTTTGCCGCTTGACCCAGCCCACGGTGATCTCCATGCGGTAGTCCAGGATGGGCTTGCAGGCGATGCCCAGTTCGCTGTATAATTCCCGGTTCCACCGCATGCCAAACATTACCGCATCCGTAGTGCGAAGCAGGCTGATGATAGCGCCCTCGTTGTTAAACAGCATGACCCGCTTGGTGCGCTTCCGGAGGCTTTCTCCGTTGACCATGGCATGGGAGGTGAGGATGGAGAAGTCATCGTCCGGATACCGCAGTNCCGTATATTTAAACACATCCTCTATGGATACCGCTTCCCGCTCATAAAGGGGACTATTAGGCCCCAAGTAGACGTGCCAGATATCGGTATCCACCGGATGAAATTCCAACTGCTTATTGCGCAACAGGCAGTTGACCTGGCTTTGCTGAATGGGATTGATGTGGATGACACCCACTTCTGAACGCAGTTGATGAACGTCCTCAATGATCTCGGACAGCCGCCTCTCCCGGAAGGTGAATTGGATACTCTTCTCCCGGTACCACTTGTATAGCTCTTGAAGCATCCGTGTGGAGGTAAGGGTGGGAAAAGCGGACACGGAAAGCATACGGGGGATCTCCTCTCTGGACATCCGCTTGATGATCTCCAGCCGCTCCAAAACTCCACAGGTGTGCTGATACAGCTGCTGGCCCTCTTCGGTGAGTTGGATTCCTTTATTGTCCCGTGAAAACAGCTTCAGGCCCAATTCTTCCTCCANCTTTTGAAGAGAACGGCTCAAGTTGGGCTGTGTCATCAACAGAGCCTCTGCAGCTTTGTTGATGCTCCCCCGTTCAGCTGTCTCCTTAAAGTAGTAGAGCTGTTGGAGCTGCATCTCTGATCCCTCCTCTTTTGAACAAGTTTAGTTGGAGGCCCGGNTCCAGGTGCGGGGGGAGAGCATGATGAGCAGGGGGAAGATCTCCAGCCGGCCCAGGAGCATATTCAGGATGAGCACCAGCTTGGAAAGGGGGGAGAACATGGCGTAGTTACCGGTGGGGCCCACCATGTCCAGGCCGGGGCCGATGTTGTTGAGGCAGGCCAGCATGGCGGTGANGTTGNTCTCCAGANAGAAGTTGTCCAGGGAGAGCAGGAGCAGGGAGATGACGCCGATGGCGCAGTAGGCGGTCATATAGGTATTGACGCCCTGCAGGGTCTCGGCCTCCACGGTGCGGCCCTCGATCTGCACCAGGTTCACACTTCTGGGGTGGAGCATCTGGCGCATCCGGGCGCCCAGGGATTTGAACAGAAGGACGATCCGGGCGCACTTGATGCCGCCGCCGGTGCTGCCGGCGCAGGCACCTACCACCATGAGCACCACTAAGATGGTGCGGGAGAGCTGAGGCCACAGGTTGAAGTCTGCCGTGGCGAAGCCGGTGGTGGTCATGATGCTGGACACGGCGAAGGCCGCGTCGTGGAGGGCGGAGCGGATACTGCCGCCGTAGAGGGGGAGCACATCCACTGTGATGATGGCCATCGCGCCCAGCATGATGGTGAGGTAAAGCCCCAGCTCCTCGCCCCGCAGGGCCTGGCGGAACTTGCCCATGAGGAGGAGAAAGTAGACGGTGAAATTGACCCCAAAAAGGGCCATGAAGACGGTGCAGACGGTCTGAATGTAGGGAGAATAGCCCGCGATGGAGTCGTTNTTGANACCAAAGCNGCCTGTGNCGNCGGTACCGAAGGCGGTACACAGGCTGTCAAAGAGGGACATGCTGCCCGCCCGCAGGAACNNAACGTTCAGGACGGTGAGGGCGATGTAGATGAGATAGAGGATGGCGGCGGTCTGGCGCAGCTTGGGCACCAGCTTGCTCACCGAGGNCCNGGGACTTTCCGCCCGAAGGAGGTGGACGCTGTAACCCCCTCTGCCCATGGGCACCACCGCCAGCAGGAACACCAGGATGCCCATGCCGCCCAACCAGTGGGTGAAGGAGCGCCAGAACAGCAAGCCCCGGCTCATNGCCTCCACANTNGTGAGGATGGAGGCGCCTGTGGTGGTGAAGCCGGAGACGGTCTCAAAAAAAGCGTCGATGTAATGGNGGATCTCCCCGGAAAGACGAAAGGGGAGAGCGCCCACGGCAGAGAGGACGATCCAACCCAGGCCGGTGATGAGAAAGCCCTCTCTGGCATAAAAGCGGCGCTGGGCCTTCCGGCAGCAGCTCCACAGCAGCACTCCCGCCCCGGCGGAGAGGGCCATGGTGGTGAAAATGGCCCGGAGGGCGGCCTNCTCCCCGTCCACAATAGAGATGAGAGCGGGGGGAAAGAGGAAGAGACACTCCAGCAGCAGCAGGAAGCCCAGCAGCTTGCCGATCATTTTACCGTTCATGTGAAAGCGCTCCTCAATCCGCGAAAATGGCGTCCAGATCGTTGATGATCCGGCCCTCTGCAGTGACGACGATCATAGTGTCCCCGGCGGTGAANCTNCTGTCGCCCTTGGGGATGATGGTGCGGCCCTGGTGAGTGATACAGGCGATGAGGATGCCGCTTTTCAGCGGGATATCCATGAGCTTTTCCCGCTGGTGCCGGGTCTCCGACCCCACCAGGAACTCCAGAGCCTCCACCTGGCCGTCGATGATGGAGTGGAGGGAGATCACACTGTCGATACCGGCGGCGGAGGACATGGCCCGGACATAGCGGACGATGTTGGCGCAGCACAGCCCCTTGGGACTGATAACAGAGCCGATGCCCACCTTGCGGAAGACGTCGTAGTACTCAATGCGGTTGATTTTGGTAATGACCTTGCCCACGCCCAGGTGGCTGGCCAGCATGGACAGCACCAGGTTCTCCTCGTCCATGCCGGTGAGGGTGATGACGGCGTCAAAGGAGCGCAGCCCCTCGGCGTCCAATACGTCCTGGCGGGAGCCGTCCCCCTCGATGACGGTGGCCCGGGGGAGGGACTCCACCAGCTTGACACAGCGCTCGTGATCCCGCTCGATGATCTTCACGGCGATGCCGCTGTCCAGGCAGCGCTTGGCCANGTAGNAGGCGATGCGGCTGCCGCCGATGATAAGCAGGCTTTTTACCTTATGCTCCACCAGCCCCAGATTTTTTACCAGCAGGGCCAGATCCTGAAGGGCGGCGGTGACGAAGAGGGTGTCCCCCGCATGAAGGACGAAGGAGCCGCCGGGGATATGTATGCCATCCTCCCGCTCAACGGCGCAGACCAGTACGTTGACCCGGGCGATGTCGTAGAGCTTGGTCAGTGGGATGCCGTCCAGCTTGGAATGCTCGTCCACCGGAATGGCCACGATCTCCACCCGGCCCCGGGTGAAGGACTCCCGCTTGAGGAAGGAGGGGAACTGGAGCAACTGGTAGGCCTCGTGGGCGGCGGCCTGCTCCGGGTTTACTGTCAGGGACAGGCCCAGCTCTTCCCGCATGGCGATGAGCTGGTCGNAGTACNCCGGATTGCGGATGCGGGCGATGGTGTGCTTCGCCCCCAGCTTCTTGGCGGTGAGACAGGTGAGCAGGTTCAGCTCGTCCCGGCTGGTGGCGGCGATGAGCACCTCCGCCCGCTCCACCCCCGCCTCCCGGAGGGTGGCCATGGAGGCGCCGTTGCCGGTGACCGCCATGACGTCGAACTGCTCGGCGCTCTGGCTGAGAACCAGCGGGTTGGAGTCAATGATGGTGACGTCGTGGCCCTCGGTGGAGAGCTGGGCGGCCAGAGCGGCCCCCACCTTGCCGTCGCCAACGATGATGATATTCATGACCTTCCGCCTTTCGCGTTAGGATAGTTGGAAGCTTAATGATTTATTATATCACGCAGGAATTTTCTTGCAAGAGGGAAAAACGCCCCGGCCTCAGTTGAGGTCGGGGCGGCGGGCTTTATTCCGCGGGTTCGGTTTCGGGCTCCTGGGGCCGTTCCAGGCCCAACTCGCAGAAACGCATAAGCACGGCAGCCACCTCCGCCCGGGAGGCGGAGGACTTGGGCTCCAGAAGGCCGTTCTTNTTTCCNGTAAGGATNCCCACTTCCACCGCCCACTGCAGGGCGGTTTGGGAGTAGCGGCTGGCCTGATCGGCGTCAGGGAAGCCGGCCAGGCTCTCTTCGCTCTTGGGCTGGCCCACATAGCGCCAGAGCATGGTGACCAGCTGTTCCCGGGTGACCTCCGCGTCGGGGAGCACCCCGTTGNAGACCCCGCTCTGGACGGCCCAGCCCTGGCCCTNGACAAACCAGGTGTTTCCGCCGGTGGTGTCCACGCCGTCATACCGGGCCAGCACAGTCATCAGCATGGCCCGGCTCATGGTGTCCTCGGGGCTGAAGAGAGTGTTCTTTTTGGTGCCGTTCATGATCCCGCGGTCATAGACGTAGAGCACGGCGTCATGGTACCAGGCGTTGGGAGCCACATCGTCAAAGGGGGACTGGGAAATGGGCTCCGAGGGAAGCGCCGCGGCCTCCGGGACTGTCTCCTCCTGCGCCAGGGCGGCGGGGAGGAGGCTCAGGGCCATCACGAAGGTCAGCAGGGTGGAGATCACGCGCTTTTTCATCAGTCATCGATCCTTTCTCATTACTCTNTCTATTTTTAATGATAGTTTACCACGAAAAAGAGCGAACTGCAACGAAAAAATGACACAGTGCGTCCTTTCCGCAAAAGCAAGCGGCCCCTCCCGTGGGAGAGGCCGCATTCCTTCACTTTTTCATCTGGAAGGGCACCATTTCCACCCTTACAAAGTAGCCCTGGTCGTGTTTGCAGACCCAGCAGTACTCCGGGGGACGCTCGGCGGTGACCACATAGCCGCAGTTGAGGCNCATCCACTCGCAGGCGCTTTCGTTGACGAAGAGCTTGCCCTGCTCCAGCAGATCGGCGAACTGGCCGAAGCGGTCGCCATGCACCTTTTCGATGCGGGNCACGTTGGAGAACAGGTGGCTGATCTCCGGGAAGCCCTCGTCCTTGGCCATGTGGGCGAAGGCCATATAGTCGTGCTCGTACTCCTGGTATTCGNTGTGCTGAGNGGCCCGCAGGTGCTCCAGAACGGTGGAGTAGAGGTCGATGGGATAAGTCCCGTCAATGGCGATGTTCTCCCCGGAGCACTTTTCCNNATAGTCGTAGAAGGCCCGGGCGTGGGCCATCTCCTGGTCGGCGGTGAAGCGGAAGACCGCCTCCACCACATAAAGGCCGTTTTTTTTGGCAAGGCCGGCGGAGAAGGNGTAGCGGTTGCGGGCCTGGCTCTCTCCGGCGAAGGCGCGCAGGAGATTGCGTTTGGTCTCACTGTTTTCAAAGGAAACGGACATGGTGATACCCCCTTTGTGTAGATGGTATCAGCATGTCCGNTTTGCGGTGCTTTATTCCAATTATTTCAAAACCGGGCTCACAGCTTCAGCGGTTCCTTGTAAAAATCGGCCATATGGGCGGCGTAGGCCCCGGGGGACAGACCCATCACCGAGGAGAAGTCGTGGATGAAGTGGGACTGGTCGTAGTAGCCCAGCTCCTGGGCCAGGAAGGTGAGGGGGACAGGCCCCGCCGACAGGCGGCGCACCGCCTGGTTGACCCGGGTCACCCGGAGGAAGGATTTGGCGCCCATACCGGCCCCTTGGCGCAGCAGCCGGGACAGGTGCCGGGGCGACCAGCCCAGGCCGGCGGGGCTTTCTCCGGCGGAGAGGGCCCTGAGCATAGGCNCNGNGGGATTTTCGNACCGGGGCCGGGCCAGGAGAAGAGAATCTACGGCCCGGACGAAGGCGGGCAGGCTTTCGGCGGCGCGGAAGGCGTCGGACACGGCCCGCTCCAGCTCGGGGGCGGTATCGGAGAGGGGGAACACCCGGTCGGCAAGCTCCCACAGGGGAAGGCCGGTGAGGCCGTAAAGGCCGCCGGGGGGACACTCCACGAAGAAGCGAAAGGGACACAGGCCCAGGTCGTTTTGGACGGTGGTCAGCCGGGTGCTGGGGCCGAAGAGCTGCCCGGTGAGGCCGCCGGGGGACAGCTCAAAGACCAGGCAGCCCGAGGCGTCGGGAACCAGGGTGAGGAGATCCCCGTGCTCCGCCCCCTCGGGAGAGGTCAGGCAGAGGGTGTAGTGGGCCACCATCCCCCGCAGGACGGGGTGGGGGAGGAGGTAGATGTGGGTGGCGGTGCGGCGGTATGCAGGAGCGTTGTAGGTCAGCTCCATGACGGGCCCTCCTGCGTCAGGAAGGCGTCCNGAAGGGCGCGGGCCTGGGCGATGGGGTCGCCGTCCATGTCCAGCCAGTGGACGTCCCTGTCCTTCTTGAACCAGCTCACCTGCCGCTTGGCGAAGCGCTNGATGGCCCGGCCCAGCTCCTCGGCCAGGGCCTCCACGGTGGGCAGCGCTCCGGTGAGGTAATGGAGGATGTAGCGGTACTCCAGCCCCAGACCCTCCAAAAATTCGTCGGAGACCCCGTTTTTGCGCAGGTCTGCCACCTCCTCGATCATGCCCGCGTCCAGCCGGGCCCAGAGCCGGCGGTCAATGCGGCGGCAGACCGTCTCCCGGGGGTAGGTCACCCCCAGGGTGAGCACGTCATAGCGGGGATCGTGCTCCGCCTCGGCGTGGGGATTCTCACCGTTTTCCAGCTTTTCGATGAGCCGAACCAGCCGGGGGCGGTTGTGGAAGCAGTCCTCGTCCAGCGCCACGCCGGCGGCGGTGAGCCTGTCCCGAAGGGCGTCTGTGGGCAGGGCCTCCAGAGCGGCGCGCAGGGTGGGGTCGGGGGGGGCGTCATGGAAGACGTAGCCCTCGGCCACGGCCCGGAGGTAGAGCCCGGTGCCCCCCACCAGGAAGGGAAGGCGGCCCCGGGCGAGGATGCCGTCGATGGCGGCGTAGGCCTCAGTCTGGAACCGGGCCACGGAGTACTGCTCTCCGGGCTGGGCCACGTCCAGGAGATGGTGGGGAACCCCCTCCATCTCTTCCGCCGTGATCTTGCCGGTGCCCAGGTCGAGACCCCGGTAGACCTGCCGGGAGTCGGCGGAGACGATCTCGCCGCCATACGCCTTGGCCAGCGATACGCCCAGACCGCTCTTGCCGCAGGCGGTGGGGCCTAAAATGACGATGAGCTTGGGCTTGGACATGAGAACGCCTCCTTTCAGGGGCCGTTTTTTGTATTGTAGCAGAAAAGGGCAAAAAGGACAAGGCGATCGGTAAGAGATTTGACAGTTGGGGGAGAATTAAGTAAAATAAAATATCAAATGTTGATGAAAGGAGACGTGTATGGGCTTTCTGTCTCCGTCCTATTTTCTCTTTTTCCCCGTGGCCGCCCTGGTCTATTTCCTTCTGCCCCAAAGGCTCCGGAATTTCTGGCTGCTGGGATGCAGCTGGTTTTTCTACCTGTGCGCCGGGCGGTCATACTTCCTGTTTCTGCTGACTGCGGTACTGGTGAGCTACCTTGCCGCGCTGGCTCTGGAACGGCGGAAGAGCAGGGGGGTGCTGGTGGGGGCCCTGTGCCTTTTTATCGGGGCTCTTGTGGTATTCAAATATCTGGAATTTGGCCTGTCGCTGGTAACGGGGATATTGGGGGCGGCAGGACTGGATTGGTCGCCGGCAGTGCCCAAGCTGCTGCTTCCGGCGGGCATCTCCTTTTATTTTTTCACCGCCATGGGTTACCTCATCGACGTGTACCGGGGGAAGCTGCCGGCGGAGCGGAGCTTTGTCAAATGCGCGCTGTTCCTCTCCTTTTTCCCCTATCTGCTCTCCGGCCCCATTGGGAGAGGGCCGTCGCTGCTGCCTCAGTTTAATAGTTTACATAAATTTAATTATGTAAACTTAAAGGAGGGGCTGCTCCGCTTCCTCTGGGGGGCGTTTAAGAAGCTGGTGCTGGCAGACCGGCTGGCGGTGGTGGTGGACACGGTGTTTGCCGCCCCACAGAATTACGGCGCGCTCCAGGTCATCCTGGCCGCCTGCGCCTTTTCCATCCAGATCTACTGTGNTTTCTCCGCCTATTCGGACATGGATGTGGGTTCGGCCAAGGCCATGGGCTTCACCCTGATGGAGAACTTCCGCACCCCCTACTTCTCCCGCTCCATCGCGGAGTTCTGGCGGCGGTGGCACATCTCCCTGTCCTCCTGGTTCCGGGACTACCTGTACATCCCCCTGGGGGGAAGCCGCCGGGGCACAGGGCGGAAGTATCGGAACCTGCTCATCGTCTTTGCTGTCAGCGGCCTTTGGCATGGGGCGGCATTGTCCTTCCTGGTGTGGGGGCTCCTCAACGGCCTCTATCAGGTGGCGGGGAGCCTGAGTGAAAAGCCCCGGAGGGCCCTCCGGGGAGCTGTCCTCCTGCGGGAGGACAGCAAGATCACTGCCCTTTGGCAGATGGTCTGGGNCTTTGGACTGTCTACCATAGCCTGGGTGTTCTTTGAGGCGGGGANAGTCTCCGGGGCTTTGGCGGTGCTTCGGAACATGGTCAAGCCGGTGCTCTGGGACGCAGGGGGCCTTGCGGCTATGGGCATGGATCGGCTGGAATTCCTGGCCGCAGGGGCGGGACTGGTGCTTCTGACGGCGGTGGACGCCCTGAGCCAGCGGATGGATGTGGCGCAGCGGGTGCTGGAGGCGCCCCGGTGGGTGCGGTGGTGCGTCTATCTGGGACTGCTGATGATCGTGGTGATCTTCGGCAGCTACGGCACAGGCTATAACGCCCAGGACTTTATCTACGGGCGCTTTTAAGGAGGTGGGGGCATTGTCTATGGAAGCGGCGGAAAAGAAAAAGACGACCGGCGGAGGTTGGGAGGCCCTCTGGTGTGTGGCCTTTCTGGTGACGGCGGCCCTTCTGCTCCACCTGGCCGGAGCGGTGCTGCGGCCGCTGCACTTAAACTACGGCTCTACCTGGGAGCAGTACCTGGCGGAGCCCAGGGATTCTATCGACGTGCTCTTTTTGGGCTCCTCCTACGCCTACTGCGACTGGAACCCTGGCGTGATGTACGGCGAGAGCGGCCTGACCGGTTATGTGATGGGGGGCNNCGAGCAAGTNCCCANNATCACCTANTGGTATCTGAAGGAGGCCCTGAAGACCCAGAACCCCTCTGTGGTGGTGATGGAGGCCAGCTCCCTCTTTTTTGACNGCTACCGGAACTACACCCAGANCAATCTGGGATACATGCCCNGGGGCTGGAACAGGGTGCAGGCCATTCTGGAGTGCGCTGAGCCAGAGAAGAAGCTGGGGCTCTTTTTCGACCTGTACTTTTACCATGACCGCTGGAAGGAGCTGACGGCGGCGGACGTGAAGAAGCTCATTCCCGCCGGGGCGGATCATTGGAAGGGGCACACCGCTGTGGACGAGGTCTTCCCGGCGCTGGAGTATTCCCAGGAGCCCTTCCTCAACGAGCTGACCCAGTCTGAGGAGGTACTGGCGGCGAATATGGCGGACTTTGCCCGCATTGCGGCGCTGTGCCGGGAGGAGGGGATCGACCTTATCGTCACGGTGAATCCCACCTACAGCCAGTATCCCCAGGCGGTCTACGACAAGCTGGAGGCGGAGGTGACGGCCAACGAGGGGGTNCGGTTCGTGGACTNGCGCAACGGCTTTGNGGAGATAGGGCTGGATGTGTCCAGACACCTGTACGACGGCGGCCACCTGAACCAGGACGGGGCCAAGATCTTCTCCGCCTACACCGGACGGTTCCTGCGCGCTCTGGGCTATGCGCCCAGGCCCCAGACCGAAGAAAATCAGGTGGCTTGGCAGGCCGCGGTGGAATACTGGGAAAAGCTGCTGTAAAAGAAAAGGGCCGCCTCCCGATGGAGGCGGCCCTTGCTATGTAATTACAGCCNGTCGTCGATCACGTCCCGCAGGTGGATGGGTCNGACCTGGTNGCGGACGAGGAGATCCATGAGCTCGTCGATGCGGGAAGTGCTGATGGTGACGTTGGCGATCTGGGAACACTCGCCGCTGGATCGGGATGTGACGCGTACACCGTAGCTCTCGCAGAGAAAGCTGCCCACCGCCACCTCGTCTCCGAGGATGGAGTAGTCGTAAGGGCCGATATCGGTCAGGTCTGGGTACAGCGAGTATACATCCAATTTCAATTCCCTCATTTTGTGGTCTCCTCTCACTCTCACTTGTGATAAACACATTATATTGTGTTTGGAAGAAATTGTATAGGAAAATGCTTCGACAGGAACCGACGCGGGAAACTGGTTATGTCGCCCGTCTTGTTTTATCGGTCAACCGAAAATGGAAAAGAGGTCGAATTGGGAGGAGGATTGTTGGAAAATTCTTGTCCTTGCGGCGAAAAGGAGGGTTTGTTAAACTATCATCATACAAAACGGACGGGAAATGGAGGGAAAAGGAAGAAAATGGGTACTTATCAAAGCTTGTCCCGGTTTATCCTCACCCGGGGCCTCGTCCTCTGTGCGCTGCTGCTGGCGGGGACGGCGGCCCTCCTGCTCCGGGCGGGGCAGGGCGGCGCGGGAAGCCTGCGGCTCTATGACTGCGCGGAGGTGTTCCAGTTCGCCGCCACAGTGAGCTTTGGCTGCGCCACGGTGGGCAGCCTGCTGATGGAGGATCTGCTGCGCTATTACGGTGAAAAGGACTGAAAAAAGCCCCGTCTCTCAAAGAGAGACGGGGCTTTCGACTGCATGTCATTGCACGGGGACAGGCGCTTGGGCGGCATTCTGAGGAAGGGCCAGGATGTCATTGGCCACAGGGGTGTAGAACAGTTTGGCGCACCGGTCGGGCTCCCGGGTCAGGGAGAGGCACCACATGAGCTTGGCCACCACCGCCTCGGTGGTCATGTCATAGGCCTCCAGGACACCCAGGTCGCTTTTCAGCCGGTGCCCCACGTTATATACCGACAGGTCGCTGCCCTCGTTCTGTACCTGGGTGGTCAGCGCCACCAGCTTGCCCTGGGCCAGGGCGGTGCGGATATGGACGTAAAATTCCCCCTGGTCGCCGGCGGGGATGCCGCCCACCCCGAAACTTTCGATGATGACGGCGTCGTTTTCCTGCAGGAGGAAGGCCAGCTGGGTAGGGGAGGAGCCGGGGATCAGCTTCATCAGGGCCACCCGCTCATCAAGGGCGCCGTAGAACCTGGGCCCGCCGGGGGCGGTGGAGGTCAGGTAGGGGATGAGCTGCCCGTCCTGGATGACGGCCNGGACGGGATAATTGNTGCTGGAGAAGGCCCCATAGCTTTTGGAGTAGGTCTTTCTGGCCCTGGTGCCCAGGATCACCGCCCCGCCGAAGACCACCATGACGCCGCTGAGACGACCGTCGCAGGCCACGGTGAAGGCGTCCAGAAGGTTGGTTTTGGAGTCGGTGATGTCGGCGTGGATAGGCTTCTGGCTTCCGGTGAGGACGATGGGCTTGGGGCTTTCCTGGATGAGGTAGCTCAGGGCGGCGGCGGTGTAGGCCATGGTGTCGGTGCCGTGGCAGATGACAAAGCCGTCGTAGCGGCCGTAGTCCTCCCGGATGGCCGCCGTGATGCGCAGCCAGTGGGCGGGGGTCATGTTGGTGGAGTCGATGTTGCAGATCTGCCGGCAGTCGACCTGGCAGAGTTTCCGAACGGCGGGGATATAGTTCAAAAAGTCCTCCCCGGTCAGACCGGGGGTCAGACCTGCCTCGGTCATTTCGGAGGCGATGGTGCCGCCGGTGGTGAGCATAAGGATACGCTTCATANAGACTGCTCCTTGAAAAATGTGGTTGGATGTACGAAAACATGCCACCCGAAGGGGTGAAAAAAGAGAGAGGGAAAGGGGGTAGCGATTTGCTTACCATTATTGAAGTGAAAGCCCGTGAAGACGGCGGCCATGGGATCCAGAGCCAGAGCCACCGGGAAAAATGCTGGCTGGAGGGCTGGGTGGCGGTGCCGGAGGAGTTGACTGCGGCGGTCTGGGCCTGCGGCGGATACTGCGACCTGGAGCTTTCCGACCGGGGCGAGCTGACCGGCGTCACGCCCAAGCAAAGGCCCCAGGCGGAGGAGCCGCCCTCTGAGAGTGAACAGCTCCGGGCGGATTTGGACTATCTTGCGGCTGTTGCGGGGGTGAGTTTATGAGCGTTTTGGAACTGGCGAGGAAGTACTATCCCCGACTGTGGGATGNAAAGCGGATCCGGACTCTGGGCGCCGNCGGGCGGCTGACCGGGGAAGAGGTCAGGCAGGTGCTTCNGGGCAAATAGGCCCCCTCCATGGGGGAGGCGGCGGAGCGGGTGAAGCGGCCCAGCACGCCGGAGGTATATTTGGGGGCACGGGACGTCCACAGGGCTTTCCGTGCCCCTAAAATGTTGTCCATTTCCGTCCCGCTCTTCCGCTGGCCCTTTACCCCCACGATGGCCAGCCTCCNGCCGGGGATGTCCAGCTCGATGAGGTCGCCCTCCTCCACCAGGGNGATGGGGCCGCCCTCGGCGGCCTCGGGGGAGACATGGCCGATGACGGGGCCCCGGGAGGCCCCGGAGAAGCGGCCGTCGGNGATGAGGGCGATGGAGGCGGACAGCTCCGGGTCGGAGGAGATGGCCTCCCCGGTGTAGAACATCTCGGGCATGCCGCTGCCCTTGGGGCCCTCGTAGCGGATGAACNCCGCGTCCCCGGGGCGGATGCGCTTATGGAGGATGGCGTCGATGGCCTCCTCCTCGCTGTCGAAGGGCTGGGCGTTGAGGGTGGCCTTGAACATCTCCCGGGGCACGGCGGTGTGCTTCACCTCTGCCCCATCGGGGGCCAGGTTGCCCCGGAGGATGGCGATGGCGCCGTCGGCGCCGATGGGGTGGTCGTAGGGACGCAGGATGTCCTCCCGCGCTCGGCCCACCTCCGCCAGAAGGGCCCCGCACCGGTCATACCAGCCGCCGCGCTTGAGCTCGTCCAGATTNTCGCCCAGGGTCTTGCCGGTGACGGTGAGGGCGTCCAGGTGGAGGATGGGCCGCAGCTCCTCCATGACGGCGGGGACGCCGCCCACCCGGTAGAGATAGGCCGCGGGCCACCTGCCCGCGGGGCGGATATCCGCCAGGTAGTGGGCCCCCCGGTGGAGCCGGTCGAACATGTCGGCGTCCAGATGGAGCCCAAATTCATGGGCCNCGGCGGGCAGGTGGAGCAGGGCGTTGGAGGAGCCGGAGATGGCGGCGTGGATCATAAGGGCGTTCTCGAAGGACTTNNTGGNGACCANCTTCCNNGNCGTNAGCCCCGNCTGGGCCAGAGCCAGAGCGGCCTGCCCCGCCTGGCGGGCGGTCTCCTTCAGCTCCTCCCCCACGGCGGGGAGGAGGGCGGAGCCGGGAAGGGCCAGACCCAGTGCCTCGGCCATGNCCTGCATGGTGCAGGCGGTGCCCATGAAGGAACAGGCGCCGCAGGAGGGGCAGGCGTGCTCCTGATACCACTGGAACTGCTCCCGGCTGAGCTCTCCGCGCTGGAACATGGCGGAGTATGTACCGATCTGCTCCAGGGTGAGGCAGTCGGGGCCGGGGGCCATGACCCCGCCGGGGACAAAGACGGCGGGGATGTCCAGCCGGCCCATGGCCATGAGCTGGGCGGGAACGGATTTGTCGCAGCTTGCCAGAAACACCGCGGCGTCAAAGGGGGTGGCGGAGGCGTGGATCTCGATGAGGTCGCAGATGGTGGAGCGGGAGGCCAGGGAGAAGTTGATCCCGTCGTGGCCCTGGGCCATGCCGTCGCAGATGTCGGTGGCGAAGTACCGGGCAGCCCGTCCCCCGGCCCGGGCCACGCCGTCGGCCGCGGCGTTGGCCAGCTCCAGCAAGTGGGCGGAGCCGGGGTGGCTGTCGCCGAAGGTGCTCTCCACCATGACCTGGGGCTTGGAAAGATCTTCTCTTGTCCATCCCATGCCCACCCGAAGGGGGTCGATCTCCGGGGAGAGGGTGCGCAGGTTCTGACTGGTCAGCATCAGAAACCTTCCTTTCTCGGTGGCGTCTTATTACTCTCAGAATACCGAAAAGCGCTGAAAAAGTCAACGGAAAACAGCGCTTTTTCCCGCCCGGACTCTCTTGAGAGAGGCCGGGCACTTTTTTGCCCTTTTCCTCTTGTGCCGCCGGGAGACGAAGTGTATAATAAACCTTAATACGGCCCCCGGAGCGGGGGGCGGAAAAACGAAAACAGGAGGGCTCCGATTTGGAATATTTTCGCTGTGACGGCTCTGACTGTGGGTATGTGACCGAGGATCCCGATCTGGAAAAGTGCCCCCATTGCGGNNGCACTTTCTTTATNCCCGTGGAGGAGGACTATGTTTCCGGCTACGGCTGGATGTGCCTTTCCGAGCAGGCGGAGGAGAAGGGGGAGAACGAGAAGGCCCTGGGTTATATCCAGAGAGCCATCGACGAGGAGTATCCCCACGCGGTGTATCATATGGGCCTTTGCTATCTGCGGGGCCGGCTGGGCCTTCCCCAGGACAAGGCCAAGGCGGTGGAGTACTTTCAGCAGGTAGGGGATATGGACGACCCCGCCGGTTGGTGCGCCCTGGGTCAGCTCTACCAGCAGGGCGAGGGGGTGGAGCAGGATTTNGCCAAGGCGGTGNNGNTNTTCCAGAAGGCCGCCGACGCNGATTACGCCCCCGGCATCTGCGCCCTGGGCCTGTGCTGTGAGACCNGCGAGGGCATGGAGCAGAGCTGGGAGGAGGCCACCCGCCTCTACCGCCAGGCCGCCGATATGGGCTATTCCCGCGCCCAGTGCAACCTGGGCTGGTGCTACGAGTTCGGCAAGGGCGTGGAGCAGAGCTGGAAGGAGGCGGTCTACTGGTACTCCATGGCCGCCGACCAGGAGGATCCCCGGGCCCTGTGCAACCTGGGTCTCTGCTATGAGCGGGGCGAGGGCGTGGANGAGCAGAGCTGGGAGAAGGCTGTGGCCCTNTACCGGGCCTCCGCCGACCGGGGCNACNCCCCGGCCCAGTGCAACCTGGCCTGGTGCTACGAGATGGGCGAGGGCGTGGAGAAAAACCAGGAAGAGGCCATCAAGTGGTACATGAAAGCCGCTGACCAGGAAGACCCCCGTGCCCTTTGCAACCTGGGTCTGTGCTTTGAGCGNGGAGACGGGGTGGAGAAGAGCCTGGAGCGGGCGGTAGAGCTCTACAAGCTCTCCGCCCAGCAGGGCTATCCCCCCGCCCAGTGTAATCTGGGCTGGTGCTATGAGGCCGGCGAGGGCGTGGAGCAGAGCTGGCCCGACGCCATCAAGTGGTACACCGCCGCCGCCGAGCAGGGCTATCCCCGTGCCCAGTGCAACCTGGGATGGTGCTGCGAGTCCGGCCTGGGCGTGGAGCAGAGCTGGCCCAAGGCGGTAGAGTGGTACGCCAAGGCTGCCGCNCAGGGGGATCCCCGGGCGCTGAACAACCTGGGTTGGTGCTATGAGTACGGCGAGGGCGTGGAGAAGAACATGGCCGAGGCCGTGCGCTGCTATCAGGGGGCCGCGGTGCGGGACTATCCCCCCGCCGTGTGCCGGCTGGGCCTGTGCTACGAAAATGGCGAAGAGGTGGAGCAGAGCTGGGAAAAGGCCGCTGAGCTCTACCTGAAGGCCGCCAATATGGACTATGCCGTGGGCATGTGCAATTACGCCTGGTGCTGTGAGTTCGGCAAGGGCGTGGAGAAGAACCTGCAGGAGGCCCTTAAATGGTTTTCCACTGCCGCGGAAAAGGGCAATCCCAGAGGACTTTGCCGCCTGGGCCTGTTCTATGAGGAGGGCGAGGGAGTAGAGCAGAGCTGGGAGAAGGCCATCGACTATTACACCCAGGCCGCCGAGAAGGGCTATGCCCCCGCCCAGTGTAACCTGGGCTGGTGCTATGAGGCGGGCAAGGGCGTGGAGAAATCCATGGCCGACGCGGTGAAGTGGTACCGGGCCGCCGCGGAGCAGGGCTACCCCCGGGCCCAGACCAACCTGGGCTACCTCTACGAGTCCGGCGACGGGGTAGAGCAGAGCTGGGAGGAGGCCGTCAAGTGGTANCTGGCCGCCGCCNAGCAGGGCNACTCCCGAGCCCAGTGCAACTACGGCTGGTGCTGTGAGGCGGGCAAGGGCGTTCCCCAAAGCTGGGAGGAGGCGGTGAAGTGGTACGCCGCCGCCGCCGNGCGGGGCGATCCCAGANGNCAGTGCAACCTGGGTTGGTGCTATGAGCGGGGCAAGGGCGTGGAGCAGAGCTGGGAGAAGGCCGCCCTCTGGTACGGCAAGGCCGCCGAGCAGGAGTATCCCCGGGCCATGTGCAACCTGGGCTGGTGCTACGAGCGGGGCCGCGGGGTGGAGCAGGACTACCAGAAGAGCTTTGCCTGGTATGAGAAGGCCGCCCAGCGGGACTATCCCCCCGCCCTGTGCAATCTGGGCGTGTGCTATGAAAACGGCTGGGGCTGCCAGCAGAGCTGGGAAAAGGCCGTGGAGTGCTATCAGAAGGGCGCCGACCTGGGGGACGAGGTAGCCATGTGCAACCTGGGCTGGTGCTATGAAAGCGGNAGCNGCGTGCCGGAGGACAAGGCCAAGGCGGTGGAGTGGTACCGCAAGTCCGCCGAGGCGGGCTACCCCCGGGCCCAGTGTAACCTGGGCTACTGCTACGAGGCGGCCATCGGGGTGGAAAAGTCCATGACCGAGGCCATCTTCTGGTACACCAAGGCCGCGGAGCAGGGCTATCCCCGTGCCCAGTGCAATCTGGCCTACTGCTATGACGAGGGCCTGGGCGTGGAGGTGGACAGGGCGGTGGCCGTCCACTGGTACAGCGAGGCGGCGAAGCAGAACTACCCCCGAGCCCAGTGCAACCTGGGTTATCTCTACGAGATGGGCGAGGGCGTGGAGAAGGATCTGAAGGAGGCGGCCCGGCTCTATCTGCTGGCGGCCCAGGCGGGGGATCCCTTTGCCCAGTGCAACATCGCCTGGTTCTACATAAACGGCACCGGGGTAGAGCAGGACAAGGTGGCGGCGTTCCAGTGGTTCCAGAAGGCCGCCGAGCAGGACAACCTCCGGGGCCTCTATAACATGGGCCTATGCTATGAAAACGGCGACGGCGTGCACAAAGACCGGGTGAAGGCGGTGGAGTGGTACCGCAAGGCCGCCGCCCGGGGCCACGCCGGGGCCTTGTACAGACTGGGCGAGTTTACCGAGCAGGGTCTGGCGGGCCTGGGCCCCGACCTTCCCAAGGCCATGGACTACTACCGCCGGGCGGCGGAAAAGGGCTCCGCCCCCGCCAAGGAGGCGCTGGAGCGGCTGAGCAAGACCGGGTCGTCGGTGGCCGATGGTACGGTGCCAGTGCAGGACGCCCCCGCGGCGCCCAAGGCGCNGGAGAAAAAAGAGGAGGAGCCCAAGAAAAAGGGCGGATTCTTCAAGAAGTTCTTCNGCTGAACAAAGAGAAAAAAGCGGCCAGACCNGGGTGGGGTCTGGCCGCTTTTTTGCGTTTTATCAGTCACGAAGAGCCTTGGCGATGGCCTCGGCGGTGGGGGGACAGCCCTTGACCTGCTGTTCGGCGCAGTCGCAGCAGCGGCCGATGCCCAGCCCTTGGAAGGGTTTGCCCTGCCAGCCCTGTCCGATGGCGATGGGGACGCCGTGAGCTCCGCCGCAGGTGTGGAGGGCGCGGATAAGGGCGGCGTAGCAGGCGGAACAGGCCTGGTCGGCCTCCACCTGTTTGGCCAGCCGGCCCACCCGGCCGGAGGGACTGGGGTAGGCGCCGGCCTGGGCGGGATCGTTGAGGGGGATGATATCGTCGGGGGCGATGTGGGTGGAGCCGCCGCCCCACTGCTGGGCAAGGCCGATGTAGGGCACGTCCTCCAGCTCCAGGCCCATAAGGCGGCAGCCGTAAGCGTCCAGCTGCACCGGATCGGTGCCCAGGTACATGCGGCCGGTGGGGACGGGGTTCCCGCCCTCCTCAAAGTCCAGGTCGCCGCAGATGCTGTCCACAATGGTCAGTTGGGGCCTGAGGGCGCAGGCCAGGGCGGCGATGGGCTTCATAAGCCCCGCGGCGTGGAAGCGGCGCTTTTCGCTGTCGGAGATGCAGCCCTTGCAGTTTTTCAGGGCGCAGGTCATAACGGTCTGGCAGTGGCCCTTGAGCACGGGCAGGTTGATAAGAAAATCCACATCCAGGGCCCGGCGGCAGATCTGAATGGGCCCAAAGGGGGTGTCCACTGGGGTGGTCTGGTCGCCCTTCAGGTCGTAGAAGGGCACGCCGTACTCCTCGCAGACTTCGTCGTAGCCCGCCGCCCGCATAGCCCGGCCGGTCTGGTCGCCCACCCAGGAGCCCTCGATGATCTCGATATCCTCGAAGCCATGGGCCTGGAGGTACTCGATGGCGCCGGAGAGGACGCCGGGATGGGTGGTGGCTCCGCTGTCGGGGGAGGCGGCCACCACCAGGTTGGGCTTGAGGGCCACGGNGCCCCCGGCGGGGATCATGGCGGCCACATTGGCCGCCTCCANGAGGGAGCGGGTCATGGCGTGGGCGTCAAAACCATAAATCTCATAGATCTTGCTCATATATATGTCCTCCCGGGGTTCAGCGGTGGATGAGGAGCACCGCCACGTCATTGACATTGGTGCCGGTGGCCCCTGTCACCATAAGGCCCCCGCTTTTCTGGAGGGNGTGGTAGGCGTCATTGTCCTTGAGAACTTCANATATNTTCACGCCCTGGCCCTCCANCTGGGCCTGGGTGTCGCCGTCTACATAGCCGCCGGCGGCGTCGGTGGGGCCGTCGGTGCCGTCGCTGCCCACAGAGAAGAGGGCGGTATCCCTCAGGCCGGAGAGGCCCTGGGCGGCGGAGAGGGCCAGCTCCTGGTTGCGGCCGCCCAGGCCNTTGCCTGTCAGGTGCACCACCGTCTCGCCCCCGGCCAGGAAGGCCAGAGATCTGTCGCTATCCTGGTGGCTTCTGGCGATGGCGGCCAGGAAGGCGCCGGCCTCGCGGGCCTCGCAGTCCAGGCAGTCGGTGAGGGTGACTGGCTCATAGCCCAGCTCCCGGCAGACCTGTGCGGCGGCCCGGCAAAGCTCTCGGACGGAGCCGGTGATATGGGTCTCCACATTGCTGAGCGTCTTGGGGGTCTCCTCCCGGAGACAGGCGGAGGCGGCGCCCGAGAGCTTCAGGCCGTATTTTTCCGCCACCGCCAAAGCGTCGGCGCAGGTGGAGNCGTCGGGGTAGGCGGGGCCGGAGGCGATCATGTCCAGCGGGTCGCCGATAATATCGGACAGGACGATGGCCAGCACATGGGCGGGGGCGCAGTGCTGNGCGAAGCGGCCGCCNTTCACGGCGGAGAGCCGCTTACGCACGGTGTTCATCTCCACAATGTCCGCCCCGCAGGCCAGGAGCTGCCGGGTCACGTCCTGGAGCTCCTCCTGGGGGATGAGGGGAGACTCGAAAAGGGCGGAACCTCCGCCGGAGAGGAGGAAGAGGACGACGTCCTGTGCCGTCAAGTCCCGGGTGAGAGCCAGGGCCTCCGCTGTGGCGGAGAAGGTGTCCCCGTCGGGGACAGGGTGGCCGGCCTCCCGGATGGTGAGGGGCCCGATGGGGCCCTGGGCGTGGTCGTGCTTGGTGATGACCACGCCGCCGTCGAGCCGGTCTCCCAGGCAGTCCCAGGCGGCCTGGGCCATAGACCAGGCCGCCTTGCCCGCGGCGATCAAAAGAAGGCGGCCCTTTCCGTCGAAGGAACGGCCAGAGAGGACACGGCGGACGGCCTCGTCGGGCTGTACCTGCCGGATGGCTTCGGTGACGATGGCGTCGGCGTGGGAGCGTAAGAGTTGGTTCATGGGGGCCTCCTTGGTTTCTCTGCCATGGGCAGGTGGGTAGTTCTTATATTAAAGCCTGGCGAAGAAAAAGTCAATCGTGAGAGGACTGCGACAGTGTATTCCATATGGTAAAAAGTTGACAGGCCAACCCTTTGGCGGCCTGTCAACTTATTCTGGCGAGGACACCCGCTTTCGATATGCGGTTCCCTGTCTTCTCCTCCGCGAGTCCAGCGCAGCGGGTCGCGGGGGAAAGGAAAAAAGTTCCCACCAGAGTGCAGTTTTCGGCAAAGCCGGAAACGGAACGGTGGTGGGAACTTTTGAGTTGGTGGAGGCGGGGGGAGTCGAACCCCCGTCCGAAAGCATTTTCATGGGAACTTCTCCGGGCGCAGACAGTCCTTTACATTCCCTTACCTAAGCGTGGGCTGACACACTCATAGGCTTGGTAGCTTCATTGTGCATGGTGGGCTCAAAGCTTCGCCGCACTCACGTTCGCCACGCAACGACGCCCCGGCCCAAGCCGTGGCCCTCTCGGGCGGGACGGTCACGGCTTAAGCCGCGACAAGCTCAACGTTATTNTTGGCGTTTAATTGTTTTTTGCCCATTTTAAGGATGTTAGGCGCATCCGCCCGCTATTCCCACTTCCACGCCCCCGTCGAAACCAGTACGCCCCCGTCGAGGCGGCATCAGCCGCCGTGACGGCCCGCTGGGGCCTGAGAGATTTATGATTTTTCCGGCTCCGGATAGTCCACCCCGAAGGTATCCACAGTGACCTTTTTCATCCGCTGATCCTGGTTGGGCTTGTCGGTATAGACGTTCCGGGGGGAGAGGACGATCCTGTCGGCCACGTCCATTCCCTCCACGACCTGGCCGAAGGCGGCATATTCCCCGTCCAGATGGGGGGCGGGGGCCACCATGAGGAAGAACTGACTGCCCGCCGAGTCGGGGATCATAGTCCGGGCCATGGAGAGGACGCCCCGGTCGTGTTTGAGATCGTTTTTGAAGCCGTTGGAGGTAAACTCGCCGGGGATGGTGTATCCCGGCCCGCCGGTGCCCGTGCCCTGAGGATCGCCCCCCTGGATCATAAAGCCGGGGATACAGCGGTGGAAGATAGTGCCGTTATAGAAGCCCTTTTTCACCAGAGAGATAAAATTGTTCACCGTGTTGGGGGCCACCTGGGGATAGAGCTCGGCCTTGATGACGCCGCCGTTTTCCATTTCGATGGTCACGATAGGGTTGCTCATAGCGCTTCATCCTTTCTCGTTTCGATTCATTCCGGCGGGCTGTGAGAAAGCCCGCGCCCTTTACCGGTTATAGGACTTCATGGCCCGATCCATGGCCCGCTTGGAGTCCCGCTCCGCGGCGGAGGCCCGCTTGTCGTAGAGCTTCTTGCCCTTACACAGGCCCACCTCCACTTTTACCTTGGAGTCCTTGAAGTAGAGGGACAGCGGGACAAGGGTGAGTCCGTCCCGCTGGACGGTGCCCAAAAGGCGCATGATCTCCCGGCGGTGCATGAGCAGCTTGCGGGTGCGGCGGGGATCTTTGTTGAAGATGTTACCCTTTTCATAGGGGCTGATATGTACCCCGTAGAGCCACAGCTCACCGTCTTTTACCTGGNACCAGCTGTCCTTCAGGTTGGCACCCCCCTGGCGGATGGACTTGACCTCCGTGCCGGAGAGGACGACGCCGGCCTCGTAACGCTCCTCCACAAAATAGTCGTGGAAGGCTTTGGCGTTTTTGGCGATGGGCTTGACGCCTTTTTTGTCCATGGGGGTCACCTCCTCCTTTGAAGGGCTGTTCCCCATTATACCATACTTTGGAAAAAAGTAAACGTGAAATTATGTAGGTTCCCGGCGGATGCGCCCTCGGCGAAGGGGCCGGCGGGGGATGGGCCGGGCCGGCATTNCGCCGCTGGTATGGGCGAAGAGCATGACCCCCCACTGACCGGGGTAGAGCTCCAGCTCTACAGTGCCCTCCAAAGAGATGCCCGCCCGGCGGCAGGCGTNTTTGATGAGGGATAGAGCCTGCTCCAGGGTGAGAGTGGAGGGGGAAAAGCCGTAGGGAGAGAGGTCGGCGGCGCTGAGACAGAGGGCGACGCCGGCGTCGCCGATGGGTTGGATGGTCATGGAGGGGCCTCCTTTGCTGTTTCTTTTACGATTATAGGACTTTAGAGCGGGAAGGTACAGCTGTAAAGATTGGAAGGGGCGGCTGGGGAGAAAAACAAAAAGATTAAGGTGGCGGAATGGATTTTCTTGTGATATACTATCTACATATGGATATGAGATCTGTGTCATAATGAGGTGATGAGATGGAGCTTCGGGAGGAGACGGTGGACAGCAAAGTCCTCTTTCGGGGGAAAATCGTAACGCTGCGCCAGGATACGGCCCGGCTGCCCAACGGAGCGCTGGCCAGCCGCGAGGTGGTGGAGCATCCCGGCGGCGTATGTGTGCTGCCCATGGAGGAGGACGGCACGGTCTATACCGNGNGGCAGTTCCGCTNCCCCTTTGGNCAGGTCGTGNAGGAGCTGCCCGCAGGGAAGCTGGACTCCCCGTCGGAGCCCCATAGGGACGCGGCTCTTCGGGAGCTGCGGGAGGAGATCGGGGCGNAGCCAGAGGAGTTTATCTACCTGGGCTGTCTTCTGGCCTCCCCCGGATTTTCCGGAGAGGTGCTACATATGTACCTGGCCCGGGGACTGAAGTTTGGCGAACAGCATNTGGACGCCGACGAGTTTTTGGAGGTCAGACACGCTGATTTTGAGACGCTGGTCCAGCGGGTCATGACGGGAGAGCTGACTGACGCCAAGACCGTGGCGTGTATTTTGAAAGCGAAGGAATNCATGAACCGAGAGGCGGGAGGAACAAAATGAGCAAGAAGATCCTCATTGTGGAAGATGAGAAGAATATCGTGGATATCCTGGCCTTCAACCTGGGCAAGGAGGGCTATGACACTATAGNGGCCTACGACGGAGAGACCGGGTTGAAGCTNGCCCTGGAGCAGGATCCCGACCTGATCCTGCTGGATNTGATGCTGCCCCGGATGGATGGCTTCGATGTGTGTAAGTCGGTGCGGGAGCGCAACCGCTCNACCCCTATCATCATGCTCACCNCCCGGGAGGAGGAGAGCGACAAGGTCTTCGGCCTGGAGCTGGGCGCCGACGACTACATAACCAAGCCCTTCTCCATGCGGGAGCTGCTGGCCCGGGTGAAGGCCAACATCCGCCGCACCGAAATGCTCACCGCCCAGCCCACCGACTCTGGCGCGGGGGAGGGACAGCGGCTGGAGCGGGGCCGTATTCTGGTGGACATCGCCCTGCTCATGGCCTTCAAGGACGGAAAGGCCCTGGATCTGACCCAGCGGGAGTTCNAGCTTTTGAAGNTTATGGCCGCCCAGCCGGAGAAGGTCTTCTCCCGGGAAGCGCTGATGGAGCATGTGTGGAACTACGACGGCTATGTGGGCGATGTGCGGGCGGTGGACGTGNCCGTGCGGCGGCTGCGGGAGAAGGTGGAGGACGACCCGGCCAACCCCAAGTTCATCATCACCCGGCGGGGGCTGGGCTATCTGTTCCATCAGGAGGGATAGACCGTTGGGAACAAAGCTGGGCAACCTACATNTGAAAGGNGCCTCTTTGGAGGAGGTCTCCGCTTTGCTGCCCAAGGCTTTGGTGGGACAGTGGGCAGAGGGGTTCGTCTCCGCTTATCAGGAGGAGTTTCAGTGGGGCAGCGTAGAGCGGGAGGGGAAGAAGCTCTCCCGAAGGCTGCCNCAGGCNGTGNTGCTCTCCGCCGCTCTTTTTGACGACGATGTGGTAAGTTTTGAGCTCTTTCAGGCCGGAAAGAGGCTGACAGGGCACCTTTTAAATCCCTATGAGAATGAAAACAAGCCGGNGAACATCCGGCTGTTTCGGGAAGNCCTGGGCCTTCCCCCTGAGGATGNGAAGCGGCTGAGAGCCGTCTGGAAGAAGGGGGACGCCTGTGAACAGCTGAAACTGACGGCGGCCCTTTTGGGCCTGCCCCTGTGGGCGGACAAGGAATTTCCGCCCACAAAGCCCGCTGCTCGGGACGAGGCCCGGGCAGACGCCTGGCTGGCGAACCACCCCGACCCGCCCAAACTCAAGAGTACGACCCGGGCAGAGGTCATTCAGGAGCTGCCCCAAATGGTGGTGTCGGCCAGTTATTCCATGGAGACGGACAGTAAGTATCACATTTTGACCCCGACGGACGGGGAGGGGCAGTACCTCTCCCCCGCCAACCAGCTCTGGCGGCTGGAGGCGGACAAGGGCCTTGTGTGCGTGGGNCCCCAGGGGGGCTTTGACCCTGATAAGACCTGCCGCANCGAGGGCGGGAGGATCGTGTCTCTTTCCCAGGGGTGGAGCGAAATGGGCTTCTCCACGGGAAGCGTCATCGGCTACGATTCCCAGGATCTTGTGCCCTGGCAGGNGCCCCTGGAATGTGAGGGCCGGGCGGTGGCCGCCAACGACCCCAAGGTATTCCGTCTGCTGCCCGACGGGGGCTTTTGGGGTGGCTTCGTCTTCGCCTCCGACTACGGCCCCCCCGCCTATGCAGTCGCCCGGTTTGGGCCGGATGGGCGGCCCCGATGGAGCAGGGCCCTGCCCCAATTTACCAGCGTGATGACGGTCACCCAGGAGCGCGTCTATATTTCCGATACCAGCGATGAAGAGTGCCAGCGGNTGTCCTGGCTTGATCTGGAGGGGCGGCAGGGCTCCCAGGCAGAAGTGGAACAGAACACCCGGTTCCTTCTGCGGAGAGAGGGCCTCTATTTGGTCAGGACGGACTATCTCGCGCAAAAAACCACGCTTTTCCGTTTGGACGCCGAGCTGAATCTGCTGGGCCGGGTGGAGCTGCCCGGCTGGTGCAATTGGGATGTCGCCTTTTCTCCCAGTGGGGATACCCTGTTTTTGTCCTCTTATACCCAGGGCCTGTGGCTCCTGGATCCCGGGAATCTGTCCATCCGCCAACAGCTTCTCGTGAAGGACAAGCAGTGGGGAGCCTGGGCCGACCGGGCGGGCCGCTATTGGGTCTGCTCGGGCAGCGGCACCCTGATGGGCTATGACGAGACCCTCCGCCCCGTCTCCCGCCACCGGCTCAAGGGGGCGGTCTNCGGCGTCGTGGCCGGGGAGGCGGGCCTCACCGTGGCGGCCTATGACGAGGCCAAATACGATTTCCGGCTGGTGGATGGAGAGCTGATCTCCAAACCCAAGGATCCCAAGCGNCCCTACAGGACCCTGCGGGTCTATCAGATCTCCTGATATATCCCCGCATAATTCCTTTCCATTTTCCCAAAGGGGGTGGCCCTGTGTTCCGCAGCCTGCATATGAAGCTCATGCTCATCATGACGCTGCTCATTATCTCGCTGATGACCGTGGTGGGCGCATTTTTGGTGAACTCGGTGTCCGGGTTTTATCTCAACCAGTTTTACGACCAGATGCAAAGTGTGTTCCAAAATGACGTGGAGTTCGTCCAGGATCTGCAAAATGCCGCCGAGGACGAGGAGGACGGCGCGGAGCAGATCGGGCAGATGCTGCGCACCTATACAGGCAATCTGGGCGTGGACGGCCAGACCCGGAACNANTATGTGCTGGACGCCGCCACCAGNGCATGCCTGACCAGCTCTGACAGCGCCGAGCACAGCGGGAACCTGCCTATGACCCACAACCTCTCCGCCGCCCTCACCGGGACGGTGGGGGACGCCTCCGACGCCTCGGCGGCCTATATGGACGTGGCCATCCCCATTTGCCGGGGAGGGNGNGACTATGTGGTCTACATCAAGGACAACAAGCAGACCGTGCAGAACCTGACCGGTCAGATGGTGACCCTCATCCTGGAGGCGCTGGCCTTTGGCATCGCCATTTCCGTACTGCTCTCCTTCCTGCTGTCCAAGACCCTCATCACCCCCATTGAACGGCTCACCGAGGGCGCGGAGGAGGTGGCGGAGGGCGATTTCTCCCACAAGATCGAGGTGGACTCCAGGGATGAGATCGGCGTGCTCACCGCCACCTTCAACAACATGGCGGGGCAGCTGAAAAACACCATCCAGGAGGTGGAAAACGAGCGCAACAAGCTGGACACCCTCTTTTTGTGCATGACCGACGGGGTGCTGGCCTTTACGCCCAGGGGGGAGATCATCCACTCCAACCCCGCCGCCGAGGAGATGCTGGGCCGGCCGCTTCCGGTGGGGGAGGTCATTGACTACGCCGCCATCTTCGGCGGCGGGGCGATCCAGGAGGAGCTGCTGGCCGACCGGCGGGAGGGCTATGTCTCCGCCAGCCTGGAGCTGGGAGGACGAAGCCTGGAGCTGCTGATGGCGCTTTTTGACAAGGAGCACCGGGAGCAGACCGGCGTGCTGGTGGTGATCCACGATGTGACCGAACGGCACAAGACCGAGGAGATGNNCAANGAGNTTGTGGCCAACGTCTCCCACGAGCTGCGCACCCCCCTGACCAATATCCACTCCTATGCCGAGACCCTGGTGGACAACGCCGGGGCCCTGCCGGCGGACACGGAAAAAAACTTTTTGAGCGTGATCCNNAGCGAGTCTGACCGGATGGCTCACATTGTCCAGGACCTGCTCACCCTGTCCCGGTTCGACTCCGGCCGGGGAGAGCTGAACCTGACCTCCTTTTCCTTTGCCGAAGCCATCGAGAGCATGGTCAGCGCCANCATGATGGAGGCCCAGCGCCACGGCCACAGCCTGACCATGGTGCTGGAGCCGGGACTGCCCCAGATCACGGCGGATCGGGAGCGGGTGACCCAGGTGATGATGAACGTGGTGTCCAACGCCATCAAATATACTCCAGACGGAGGGAAGATCGAGGTCTCTGCCGGGAAGCTGGACAGCGGTCGGGTATGGCTGGAGGTCAGCGACAACGGCATCGGCATCCCCAAGCAGGACAGAGGCCGCATCTTTGAGCGGTTCTACCGGGTGGACAAGGNCCGCTCCCGGGAGTCGGGCGGCACCGGCCTGGGGCTGTCCATCGCCAAGGAGATCGTAGACCAGCATCAGGGAGATATCCGCATCGTGGACAAGCCCGAGCCCGGCCTTACCATCCGGGTGGAGCTGCCAGTGAGGGGGCCGAAGAATGGCANGGTGTAAGTGGTCGCCGCCCATGGCCAGGCCCACCGCCAGACAGCGGGTGGTGGAGCTGTGCAAGGACGCGCTCATTCTGGCGCTGANCTGCTCGGCGGTGCTGCTGGCCCTCCAGACCCCCATGTTCTCTCAGATGCAGGACTGGATGGCCGAACCGGCGGAGCCGGTCTCAACGGTGGACCAGCCCCGCTATGAGGCGGTGGCCCCCTATCTGGTATCGGTGCGCAACGGTATGGGGCTCTATGGGGTGAGCTATGACGAAAATCTGGTGGGCCGGGCCTTTGACCGGATCTCCTACCTGTNGNGGGAGGGCTNCGCCACCGCCGGTACGGCGGAGAGCATGACCCGCCGCCAGTTCCAGGAGCTGATGGAAGCGCCGGGGCTGTACTGCGCCTTTCAGGGCACGCCGCCTATGAGTGTGCTGTCGGACTGGCTGGGCAGCGGGCAAGNCATTTCCGGTCAGGCAGAGGCGCTGCTGCTGGCCTGGGACGGTACGGAGGTATGGCTGTGCTGGCGGACGGGCAACGTTTACCGCCGCGCCCGCACCCAGGTGGTCTATGAGGGGCACCTGGAGGAAGTCCTTGGGGAATTCAGCCCCAACGNCGCGGCCTTCGCCTACACGCTGACCCAATATGACAAGACCTACGGAACCCTGGATCCCTTTGTGCTGGTGCCCATGGTCGCGCCCCAGCCCCAGATATACGACGCCTCCTCTCCAGATCTGGNGGGAGACCGGGAGGCGCTGGAGCGGGTGCTGGGCTCCCTNGGCTTTCAGTCCGGGGTGGATTTCGCCTACGAGTCCGCAGGCGAGCTGGCCATCAACGAAAATGGAGACCGGCTGCGGCTGAGCGCGGCGGGAAAGGTGACCTTCCACGCCGGGGAGGAGAGCCGCTACGCGGTGAGCGGCCAGGGGGAGACGCCTACTGCCGCCGAGGCCGCCGAGACCGCCTGGGAGCTGCTGAACCGGGCGGTGGGGCCCTGGAAGGGTGAGATGGGCTATGTCCTCTCCGGGGTGGAGGCCACCGCCGAGGGCAGGCTGGTGCGCTTCCAGGCCCGGCTGGGCGGCGTCCCCGTGTGGACAGGGGAGACCGGGGAGGCGGCCTGGTTCTCCGTCAAGGGNCACCGGATCAGCGATTTCAGCCTGAACCTGCGCGCTTGCGCAGGGACGGGATTGACCGCCACTGTGCCGGGGGAGCGGCTGGCCGCCGCCGCGATGGATTCCCTGCCCCAGGCGGGGGGGAAGCTGGCGCTGCGCTACAGCGACAACGGCCAGCTGGAGCTGACCGCCGGCTGGGTGGCAGAGGAATGACCGGGAGATAGGAGTGTCACCATGGGTTGGTCGAAGATCAAAAACATCATTATCCTGCTGCTGGTGATCGTCAACGTGTCCCTGCTGGTCATGGTGGGTCAGCGCTACTGGCGCAATGAGCAAAACCAGCGGGAGACCCGGCAGCGGGTCATTGCCATGATGGAGAAAAACGAGATCTCCTTCCTGCCCGCCGAGGTGCCGGGAGAGCTNGAGCTCACCGGCCGGCGGGTGGCCCTGGAGCCGCCGGGGGAGGCGGAGGCCGCCCAGCTGGCGGGAGAGCTCACCGGCCACAGGACGGTGGGCGCCCGCACCACCTGGGAGGGGACGCGGGGCACCGTGACCGTGTCCGCCTCGGGAGAGCTGGAGGCGGCGCTGAAGGGCGCTTATCCGTCGGAGGCCGCCGACATGACTGCCCAGGGACTGGAGCTGCTTGCCTCTCTGGGCTTCCAGGCCCGTTGTACCGGGCGGGAGGAGCAGGGGGACGATACCGTCCTGCGCTATGTCCAGCTCTGGGACGGGGCCCCCGTACCGGAGTGGACGGCGGAGCTGACCTGGGGCACGGAGGGGCTGGAACATCTCTCTCTGCGCCGCCTGGCGGGGACGGAGGAGACGATGGCGGGGGAGGAGACCATTGACGCCGCCACCGCCCTGGCCCGGTTCCTGGCGGCGCNGAACCGGGAGGGCTACGTCTGTTCCCAGGTGACGANGCTATACGCCGGATACGCCGCCACAGGCACCGGGACGGTGACGCTGCGGCCCACCTGGTATGTGGAGACGGACACCAGTCCCTGGCGGTTTGCCATTGACGGAGTGACGGGGACGGTGACGGCGGTGGAATAAAAGACGGAGAAGCGTGCAAAAAAGCGCAAAAAGGCCCCGAAGACGGTGTATGCCGTTTTCGGGTATCTTTTTGCGCTGTTTCTCCCGGTTTGAAGGGAGGTTTGACTATGTCAAGTCACAAAACAGAAAATTACAAGCTCCACATCTGGGAGGCGGAGGACGACTTTCTGCGGGAGGAGTTCAACGAGAACTTTGCCCTGCTGGATACCTCAGTGCGAATGGTCACCGGGGCCTATACCGGGGACGGCGCGGCCCAGCGCGTCATCGACCTGGGCCTCACGCCCCTGGCGGTGCTGGTGTTCCACAGCATGAGCGCCTTCGACGACCGCAAGGGCCTGGCCATGCCGGGGCACCCCTGCCGGGACATTGGCTCCGGCCACGAGATATACCTGGAGGTGGTGGAAGGGGGCTTCCGGCTGACCAAGGCGGGCGGCTGCGACCTCAACGGGCACGAATACCACTATCTGGCCCTTTGGTGAGGGCGCTCCAAGGGCAATAGAAGAACCCCGGACGGAATATCCGTCCGGGGTTCTTTTTTGCCTTTTCAGAAGTATGGGACTATCTTACTTCGCGGCAGTGAGGGTCAGGGTAGCGGCNGTGGAAGTCTTCACCTTGAAGGTGATGGTCTTGGTCACATTCGCATCACCATTGGTAAAGGTAACGCCGGCAGAGATGTCCTCAATGTTGGCGTCAGAACCCAGGGTGATGGTCTCAGCATCAGTGGGAGCGGTGGTGCACTTGATGGAGATGGTCACGGTACCGCCCTTGCCGACCGCGGTGCNGGCAGCGGGGCTCATGGTGACCTCATANACGCCGCCGTTACCGGTGACAGTGGGAGCGGCAGGCAGAGTCATCTCCACCTTGGTGCCGAAGGTAGCCAGAGTCTCGTTGGCCAGGATGTTCTTCTCCCGGGAGGTCTCGATGATGGTCACGTNCACCAGGCCGTCGCNGTTGGTGTGGTACACAGCGTTGGCATAGCCGTTGTCAGGATTGAACTCCTGAATGCCCATGTCATCGCCGNCCTTGCCGTCCTTGGCATTGACGTAGTAGATCTTTACGTCCTTGTCCAGGGTCTCGGTGCCCACGGTGCCCTTGCCCTCAAAGGCAGAGTTGACATCGGCCTTCTCGGTGGCGGTGTAGAAGGTGAGCAGGTTGACCTTGGAGTCAAAGCTCTTGATGGCCACGGGGGCGCTCATCTTCTCCTCAACAACAGCGGAAGCGGCAAACTTGTTGAAGTCGCCCTTCTCGTAAACAGCGTTGGACTTCTCGTCAAACTTGACGATATCCTTGGTGCTCAGAGTCTTGTCGCTGTCGTCAATATAGACAACCAGATCCTCGTCACGGCCCACAGCGATCTTGTAGGCCCAAACNGTGTTGTCCTTGTCGGTGGGATCGGCCACCTGGCCGTCCACGGAGGTGACAATGCCGTACAGGGTGTCGGCGCTGCTGCTGACGGGCTTGGCGGGCAGCTCTACATAGGCGGCGGTCACCAGACCGTCATCGTTCACGAACACGGCGACTTCCTTGTCGGCAGGGGAGGCACCGCTGTTCTCCAGGCTGAAGACACCCAGATCACGCAGGGTGTAGGTGGTGTACTTCACAGTGCTGTCGGCGCCCACGGTCTTTACGAAGAGAACGGCGTCGGAAGCGGCGGTAGCAGCGGTAGTGCCGTTATAGGTCAGCTTCTTGGTGTCCTTGTCCCAGATTTTGACGGAGCCGTTGGTGTCGTCCACCTTGGCAGGCACATTGACCTTGCCGGTGCCGTTGTACTTGTCGGCANTGGCGATGNCAGTGANACNAGTGCCGTCCACCACGTTCTTGATCTTGATGGAGGTGTCGTTAATGGAGGTGTACTCCACCAGCACGCCCTTGACAAACTTGCCCTCGTCAGTGCCGGGAATGACCTTGGTGGCGGGGGTAGCGCCGTTAAGAGTGGAGTTCTTGTCGATGACAACGGTCTTCTCGGTGCCGTCGGGCAGAAGGACGGTGATGCGGTAGGGGTTCAGCTTGGAATCGATCTTGTTGNCGCTGGAAGAAGGATCGTTGTCAACGATCAGGGCGTACTTGCCGCCGGTCTGCTCCATGGCCTGNATGGCAACCACCTTGCCGCCGGCCAGGTACACCTTCACGGTGTCGCCGATCTTGCAGTCATTGCCGGGATTCCGAATGACGTCGTCNGTGAGGTCGGCAATGGTGCCGGTAGCGGGCTCGCCGTTGATTTTGTAAGCAGTGCCGTCCACAGTGACATTGACGTGCTTGCCGGAGTCATTCTTGNAGCCCTCCAGCTTGCCCTCNGCAGTCTCAGCCTTGGTCACGGTGAAGAAAGCCTTGCTGGCGTCGGTCTCATTGTAGTAACGGGTGTAGACCACCACGTCGTCCTTGGCGATGCCTTCGTAAACGTCGTTCTTGTCGATCTCGAAGGTGCCGGCGCCGGAGATGGTCACCTTGCTGGAGGTCACGGAAGTGACCTTGCCGGCCTTGACCAAGGTCACATAAGCGCCGTCGATCTTGCCGTCGGCGTTGCAGGTGAACTTGATCTCGTCCACGGTCTTCTCGCCGCGCCAGGTGCCGTCAATGGTGCTCACAGTGGCGGTGCCGGCGGTGACATAGTTGGTCACAGTGGGGATAGAGGCGGCGGCCAGCTCGTACTTGGTGTCGCCGAACTTGATCTTGCTGGTGCTGTCAGAGCTCTGCAGGTCGCTCTTGGTGACCTTGTAGACCTCGGTCACGCCGGTGTTGAACNCGCCNTAGACGGTGTCCTTCTTGTCAGGACGGTTGGGGGTGCCGCCGGTGACGTCCTTGTAGACCACCTTGATCTGCTCGCCGATGTTCTCGATGCTCAGGTCGGAGACGAAGGTGACGGTGGCGGTGCGCTCCTTCTCGGCGTCCTTGATGTTGCCCGCGTTGGTCAGCTGGATGCAGCCGTCGTCCACAGTGGAGATGCTGTCATCGTTGCCGGCATAGGTNCCCACCCACACGGTGGCGCCATNNCGCTCTTCCAGCAGGGTGTNCTTGCTGTCAACATAGTTCCAGGAGACCTCGCCGTTGTTCTTGTTCTCACCGGGGTTGACGATGCGGGTGTTGTTCTGCAGGCCGTTCCAGATCAGCTGGGCGGCGGTGTCACGGGTGGCGTTGGCGGCCATCATGACGTTCTCCAGGCCCTCGTAGAGGGTGGGGCTGGCCTTGCGGGCCAGCTCGTCGGTGTTCACGGCCCAGGNCGCGCCGGTGAGCNGATAAGCCGCGGACTTGTAGCCCAGGGCGGTCAGCACCATCTTGGTGGCCTCGAGACCGGTCACGTTGGCCTCGGGATCGAAGGTGCCGTCGCCACGGCCGGAGATGATGCCCAGATCGTGGCAGTACTCGATCTCGCTCTCGGCCCAGTGGCCCTTGATGTCGGTGAAGCTGGGATTGGTCTTCACGCCGGTGTTGGTCTTGTTGCCGCCGTTCATGGCGACGGCGATCATCTTGGCCATCTGGCTCCGGGTGACGTCGCCCTCGGGATCGAAGCTGCCGTCGGGCTTGCCGTCGACGATCTTCAGGGCAACCAGGGTGTTCACGGCGTCGTCATGAGCGATCTTGTCGGCATCCGTGAAGTCCGCGGCGCTGGCGCCCATGACCATCATGCCGGAGAGCATGGTGCCCACGAGACCCAGGCTGAGGAC
>CAJMXB010000002.1 GCA_905219705.1 Oscillospiraceae bacterium
GAAGCGGGGGCGGACGGGGGCGTGGAAGCCGGCGTGTGGTCTACTGTGGCACAGGAGGAGAGCAGCAGGCAGAGACACAGCGGGAGGGCCAGTTTGCGATNCATGGCACAGGCTCCTTTTTTAAAATCGTTTTATGATGCTCTATTGTTCTATCTTATCACAGGGCGGGCCTTGGGACAACCGGAAATTCCGCTTGCGGGGGAGAAAAGAATCGACTATAATAGAAAAAAGACAAGGGGGCGGCGATATGGCAAGGAACCGGCAGGAGCTGCTGAAAAAGGTTTGGGACGCTCAGGATGAGGCTTACGAGCTGATGGTGGAATATGACTCTCTGCCCCATCACTACGGGGAGGCCATCCTCTACCAGGCGGAGGGAGAGATCATCGACCTCATCGCCATCCACCCCGGGGTGACCATTACTGACCTNNNGAACATTTTGAANAAGACGGCCTCTGCCTGCTCTCAGATCGTGCGCAAGCTGCGGGAGAAGGGCTGGGTGGAGCAGACCCGGAACCGGGAGAACAACCGGGTATATAACCTGACGCTGACGGAGACGGGGATGCAGATCTACCAGGGTCACCAGGCGTTTACCCAGAACTGCCGGGANATCACCNTTGAGCTGCTGGGGGATTTTTCGGAGGAGGAGCTGGAGACCTATCTGCGGGTGCAGGAGAAGCTCAACGAGGCATATCACGGCGACGTGAAGCGCAGCCGGGAGCGGTTTATAAGGTAAAAGGGAAGCCGGGCGGCGAGAGCCGCCCGGCTTTTTTATACCAATATGCCTCAATCCCGTTGTGGAACGTGAACAAATTGTGAACAGAAAATTTGGGCAAAATACTAAAGTATCTTAAATATATAGAAATTGCTTGAAACACGGCATATTTATGGTATTATAAATATGCTTAATAATTAAGCGACAAAATTGTAGAAGGAGGAAAAGAGATGAAACAGGCAGAAAAGAAAAAATTAGGGTTACTTGATATCTTTGGCTTGGGGGTCGGCGGGACAATTGGCTCAGGGATCTTTGTCATGTTGGGTTCGGGAATCGGATACACCGGAAGATCCATTGTACTGGCGTTGTGCATTGCCAGCGTGTACATCCTTTTTGCGTATCTGTATCACCCCATTATGGCATCCATGTTTGTCATGCCTGGCGGAGATTATGATATGAGGGCCATGCTGCTGGGGCCGACGATGACCGGCTTTTCCGCATTGGTCACCCTTCTGAACGGCTTTGGCATGGCGTCCTTTGGCATGGCGTTCTCCAGCTATTTTGTCTCTGTATTTACAAGTCTGGAGCCCTATCAAAATTTGATAGCGGCCGCACTGATGCTGGTGTTTTTCGGTATGTCGCTGGGCGGAACAAAGATGATGTCCAGTGTGACGACGGTGATTACCTTTGTGCTGCTGGCGTCTATTGCCATGTTTGTGATTATGGGTGTGCCGCAGGTAAAGCCGGGCTTTTGGTCAAATGAGGACGGACTTTTCTGGGCCAACGGCGCCCAAGGCTTTATCAGCGCCATTGCGATCATGGCCTTTGCGTGCCAAGGTACCACACAGCCCCCTGTTTCCGTCATGGCGACCACAAAGAAAGCGCGCCGCACGATCCCCTTGGGAATTCTGCTTATTACCATAACAGTGGGCATTGTGTATGCACTGATGGGCTATGTGGCCAGCGGTGTGCTTCCGGTAGAGCAGGTCATGGGGCAGAATCTGTCCTTGGTAGCCGGAGAGATCTTTACCCCCACGCTGTTTAAGGTGTTTATTTTGGGCGCGGCCTGCTGTGCTATCATGTCCTCTCTGTGTGCCGGCATCGTAATGCAGCGTTATCCGCTGCTGGCGGTGGCGNNAGACGGCTGGNTGCCCAAGGTTTTTAANAGGACGACGNANAACGGCTATCCTTACATGGTGATGGGCTTGCTGCTGGCCTTCTCCATCCTGCCGCTGTTTACCGACTTGACCATTGACACCCTGATCTCTTTGGTCATGATCCCCACCATGGCCATCAACGCGTACATGAACATCTNGCTGATCAAATTGGTAAAGGATTATCCGGAGCAGTGGAAGAACGCGACGCTCCATATGCCTACGCCGGTATTTAATGTGGTATGCGTGGCCAGCGCCGCTTGCGCATTGGCCGTGGCCTATTACCTGTTTAAGGATATGAACACTACCTCTATGATCCTTTGCGTGGTAGTAATTGCGGCAATGATCATTCTGTCTCAGATCAGCCTGCGGACGGGCTCGGTGAAAAAGGAAGACCTGCTGGCAAAGCGGGAAGAGATCGCCGCAGCCGCTATTGCCGCCACAGCGGCGGAGGACTAAGACGCATGAAATATGATTTTACCTCGGTCATCGACCGAAGAGGAAAGGACGCTTTAGCGGTAGATGCTGTTGGAGCGGTGCCCGGCGGCCCGGGATTGCCCGGGGAGGGGTTTGACATTATCCCCATGTGGGTGGCAGATATGAATTTTCCCACCTGCCCTACGATCCCGGAGGCCATTATTGAGCGGGCCAAACACCCGATGTACGGCTATTTTCAGCCGCGGGAGGAGTATACCCAGGAGATCATCCACTGGCAGGAAAAGCGCAACGGGGTCACGGGTTTAACGAAGGAATGTATCGGCTATCAAAACGGTGTGTTGGGTGGGGTTGTCGCGGCTCTGAATATCCTTTGTTCTAAGGGCGGGAATGTGCTGATCCACTCTCCCGCCTATGTGGGCTTCATTGACAGCCTGACCAACAACGGATACAACGCCGTGTATTCTTCTCTGGTGAAGGATGAGCGGGGAATTTGGCGAATGGACTTTNNGGACATGGNACGGAAGATNANAGAGAATTCCATCCACACGGCGATTTTTTGTACGCCCCACAATCCCTATGGACGGGTTTGGGAAGAATGGGAAGTAAAACAATTCATGGATCTGTGCAAAAAATATGACGTCTATGTGGTTTCCGATGAAATTTGGTCGGACATTATTCTGACGGGCCACAGGCATATTCCGCCTCAGTCCGTNAGTGAAGACGCCCGCAACCGGACTGTAGCAGTCNACGCTCCGTCGAAAACATTTAACCTGGGTGGGCTGATCGGGGCATATCACATTATTTATAATAAATGGCTTCGGGATCGGGTGGAGAAGGAAGCGTCTCTGTCCCGGTATAATGAAATGAACGTACTGACCATGCACGCCCTGATCGGAGCATACAGGCCGGAGGGATATGAGTGGTGTGACGAGCTGTGCCAAACGCTTACGGAAAACATCAATTGGGCAGTGGATTACATCAACCAACACTTTGAAGGCGTAGAGGTCACGAAACCGGAAGGAACCTATATGCTGTTCCTTGATTGCAGTGAATGGTGCGCCAAGCACAAAAAGACCCTGGAAGAGCTGGAGAATATGGGGTATAAGGTTGGAGTTGCCTGGCAGGACGGAAAAATGTTTCACGGCCCCTGCCATATCCGGATGAATCTGGCGCTGCCCTTGTCCCGGGTCAAGGAAGCCTTTGACCGACTGGACAAATACGTGTTCAACGCATAAGACAAATTCCTCACCTCTCTCTTAGGGGCGGCCCTCCGGGCCGCCCCTACTTATTTACAAATTCTTCTTTTTTATTGTGGGAAAGTGTGGTATACTATACCCTGTTGTATTATGGATATATCACCCCGCAANGGAAAGGTGAACAAGATATGGGAATTTTGCAAAAGCTCTTCGGTACCACCTCGGAGAAGGAAGTCCGGGCGCTGGAGCCCATCGTGAAGAAGATCGAGGCGCTGGAGGAGGAGTACAAGGGCCTCACCGACGCCCAGCTCCAGGCCAAGACCCCGGAATTTAAGGAGCGGCTGAAGAGCGGCGAGAGTCTGGACGACATCCTGCCCGAGGCCTTTGCCACCTGCCGGGAGGCCTCCTGGCGGGTGCTGGGGATGCGCCACTTCCGGGTGCAGCTTATCGGCGGCATCATCCTCCACCAGGGGCGCATCGCCGAGATGCGCACCNNCGAGGGCAAGACCCTGGTGGCCACCCTGNCCGCCTACCTCAACGCCCTTACCGGCGAGGGGGTGCACATCGTCACCGTCAACGACTACCTGGCCAAGCGCGACTCGGAGTGGATGGGCAAGCTCTACCGGTTCCTGGGCCTCAGCGTGGGCCTGATCATCCACGACGTGCCCCCCACCGAGCGCAAGGCGGCCTATGCCGCCGACATTACCTACGGCACCAACAACGAGTTCGGCTTCGACTACCTGCGGGACAACATGGCCATCTACGCCAGCGAGCTGGTGCAGCGGGGCCACGCCTTCGCCATCGTGGACGAGGTGNACTCCATCCTCATCGACGNGGCCCGCACCCCCCTCANTATCTCCGGCCAGGGGGATCAGTCCACCCAGCTCTACCAGATCGTGGATCACTTTGTCTCCACCCTCAAGTGCAAGGTCTACGCCAAGACCGACGCCAAGGAGGAGGAGGATCCCGACCTGGACGCCGATTACGTGGTGGACGAGAAGGCCAAGACGGCCACCCTCACCGCCCGGGGCGTGGAGAAGGCGGAGCGGGCGTTCAACATCGAGAATCTGTCCGACCCGGACAACGCCACCCTCTCCCACCACATCAACCAGGCCANCCGGGCCCGGGGNATCATGAAGCGGGACATTGACTACGTGGTGAAGGACAACCAGGTCATTATCGTGGACGAGTTCACCGGGCGGCTCATGTTCGGCCGCCGGTTCAACGAGGGGCTCCACCAGGCCATCGAGGCCAAGGAGCACGTGGAGGTGCAGCGGGAGAGCAAGACCCTGGCCACCATCACCTTCCAGAATTATTTCCGCCTGTACGGAAAGCTCTCCGGTATGACGGGCACCGCCATGACCGAGGAGGAGGAGTTCAACGGCACCTACGCCCTGGACGTGGTGGAGATCCCCACCAACAAGGCGGTGGCCCGGGAAGACCACGACGACGTGGTCTATAAGTCCGAAGCGGGCAAGTTCCGGGCGGTGATCGAGCAGATCAAGGAGTGCCACGAAAAGGGCCAGCCGGTGCTGGTGGGCACCATCTCCATCGAAAAGTCGGAGATCCTCTCCGNGATGCTCAAGCGGCAGGGGATCAANCACAACGTGCTCAACGCCAAGAACCACGAGAAGGAAGCGGAGATCGTGGCCCAGGCGGGCAAGTTCGGGGCGGTGACTGTGGCCACCAACATGGCCGGCCGTGGTACGGACATCATGCTGGGCGGCAACGCCGAATTTTTGGCCAAGGCCGACCTGCGGCGGGCGGGGATGAGCGATGAGCTCATTGCCGAGGCCACCGGCTTTGCCGATACCGACGACCAGGAGATCATTGCGGCCCGGAAAGCGTTCCAGGAGGCGGAGGCCAAGTATAAGGAAGAGATCAAGCCGGAGGCCGACCGGGTGCGCCAGGCCGGGGGCCTGTTCATTGTGGGCACCGAGCGGCACGAGTCCCGCCGGATCGACAACCAGCTGCGGGGCCGTGCCGGCCGTCAGGGCGACCCCGGCGAGACCCGGTTCTTCCTGTCCCTGGAGGACGACATTATGCGCCTGTTCGGCTCCGAGCGGGTGATGGGCATGATGGATCGGCTGGGCGTGGACGAGGACACCCCCATTGAGCAGANGATGCTCACNAACGCCATTNANAACGCCCAGAAGCAGGTGGAATCCCGGAACTTCCAGACNCGGAAGAGCACCCTGGAATACGACGATGTGATGAATACCCAGCGGGAGGTCNTCTACAAGCAGCGCCGTCAGGTGCTGGACGGGGAGGACATTCACAACAGTATCCGCAAGATGCTGAACAGCACCATCGCCAACGCTGTGATGGGTCATACCGGGGAGCACGAGCATTTGGACGCCGAGGGTTGGCGCGCCGCCACCGAGCATTTCCGCGGGGTGTTCCTGGCGCCTGACGAGATGCTCTACACCGATGAGGAGCTTGCTGGTATGTCCTCTGAGGAGCTGATCGAGAAGCTCCAGGAGCGGGCCTCCGCCATTTATGACGCCAAGGAGCAAGAACTGGGTGAGGTACTGATGCGGGAGCTGGAGCGGGTGGTCATGCTCCGGGTGGTGGACGAGTACTGGATGGATCATATCGACGCCATGCAGGAGCTGCGCCAGGGCATCGGTCTGCGGGCCTATGGCCAGAGCGACCCCATCATCGAATACAAGCGGGAAGGCTACGATATGTTCGAGGAGATGATCGCCGCCATTCAGGAGGAGACCGTGCGCAGGATGTTCCTGGTGCGCGTCCAGCCTCAGGGCGAGGTGAAACGGGAGCGGGTGGCCAAGGTCACCGGCGAGTCCGGCGGCGGCGACGGCACCGTAAAGAAGCAGCCGGTGGTGCGCAAAGGGGTCAAGATCGGCCGGAACGACCCCTGCCCCTGCGGCAGCGGAAAGAAATGGAAGAAATGCGACTGCAAGGAGTATCATTCCGAAGAGGACGTATGAGCGTCTGAAGGTGTGGGCGGCCTGCCCCGCTGTGATAGAATTTGAGCGCCAGCCCTCACCGATCCCGACAGGGGGCGGNGAGGGCTGCGTTTATAGGGAGGCAAAGCAATGGCCTTTTATGACAAGAAAACCGATGGACTGATCCTGCACACCTCTTCTCTTCTGGAGGAGGCGGGGGTCATTCACGCCGTCACTACTCGGCCGGGAGGGGTGTCAGAGGGCATCTACGCCTCTTTGAATCTGGGGCGANACCGGGGAGNCGCGCCGGAAAAGGTGCGGGAAAANTNCCGGCGGGTCTGCGCTGCCCTGGGGGTGGACATACATCGGATGGTGTCCTCCAGTCAAGTACATGGCGACCTGGTTCGGCNGGTCACGGAGGAGGATATCGGGAAGGGGCTGGACAGGGAGATCGATTACGACGCCGATGGACTGGTGACCGATATCCCCGGCGTGACCCTGACAGTTTTCGGGGCAGACTGCCTTACTATTCTGCTCTATGACCCCTTCAAACAGGTCGCCGGCGCCGTCCACGCCGGATGGCGGGGCACCGCCCTGGGCATCACAGAGCGGGCAGTGGAGCGGATGNTGAGCGACTNCGGATGTCGTCCGGAACACATTTTGGCGGCCGTTGGGCCGGGGATATCCCGATGCTGTTTTGAGACGGACGAGGACGTTCCCAGGGCAATGGAAAAGGCTCTGGGAGAGGCTGCGTTTGACTTTGTAGACAGAAAAGAAAATGGGAAATATCACGTTGATCTAAAGGGGATAAATACATTGCGGCTGAAGCGATGCGGCGTTTTGACTACAAACATAGACGTATCTCCTGACTGCACCATGTGCGCGTCGGAGAAGTACTGGTCGCACCGCGCCACAGAGGGCCGGCGCGGCAGCCAGGCGTCCCTGATCTGCTTGAGGGAAAAGATATGAAAAGGGGAGGAGAAAGGGCACTGGCTTTGGCGCTGATGATGGCGGTGGGATTGTCCGGCTGCGGCCGGCCTCACCTGGAGGCGCCGCTGGAGGAGGTCACGGCCACCCCCGTCAACNCAGCGGCCGGGGTGAAGGAGGAGAAGCCCTTTGCCCTGGCCTGCTATCCCGCCGGCGGATTCCACCCGATCAATGGAAATAACCGCATCAATCTGATGCTCTCTCCCCTGCTCTACCGGGGGCTGTTCTCCGTGGACGGACAGTTTCAGGCGAAGGAGGAGCTGTGCGAGAGCTATACCGTCAGCGAGGACGGCCTTGTGTGGACNNTTTACCTGGCTCAGGCCAGCTTTTCCGACGGCTCGTCCCTGACGGGTGCAGATGTGGCCGCGTCTCTGGAACAGGCGAGAAAAAGCGCCCGGTATAGCGGACGGCTGAAGGATGTGAACCGGGTGACGCCGGGAGAGGGATCGGTGACGCTGACCCTTTCCCGGGCCAACGGAGCCCTGCCGCTTTTATTGGATATCCCCATTTTCAAGGAGAGCGAGGATCCCCAGCGGCCGCTGGGGACGGGGCGGTATTATCTGGCGGGAGAGGGGGAAAAGCTGTGCCTGGCGGCCCGGGATGGGACGGAGGCGCCTGTGGATCCCATCCCCCTGCGCTCCATCAGCTCCGGGGATGACCTGGTTTACGCCTTTGACGCTCAGGAGGTCGCTCTGGTGGACGCGGATCTGACCGGCACCAACAGCCTGGGCTACTCCGGACGCTTTGAGNCGACGGATTACCCCACGTCCACGCTGCTCTACGTGGGGTGCAACACAAGGAGCGGGGCGTGCCGGGACGTGCGGGTGCGCCAAGCACTGCTGCGCGCCTTTGACCGAGAGGGCATTGCGCGGCGCCTTCTGGATCGNCACGCCGTGGCNTCGCCCCTGCCTATTCACCCCTGGGCGGAGTGCTACGACGGGGAACTGGCGGAGAGTCTGCGGCAGGATCTGGCAGTGACAGGAGAGATCTTGAAGCTGGCGGGTTGGGAGCCGGATGAGGAGGGCCGCCTGCGGCAGGGGCGCAGCGCGTTGACCCTGCGGCTGATCGTGAACCAGGACAACATTTATAAANTAACNNTGGCCGAGGCCCTNGCGGAAACGCTGCGGGAGCTGGGCTGTGACGTGACGCTGGCCAAGCNGCCCTGGGAGGAATTTACCGTGGCTCTGAGCCGGGGGGAGTTCGACCTCTATTTGGGAGAGACCACGCTTACCGCTGATTTTGACCCGGAGGCTCTGCTCTCCGGCAGCCTGAATTATGGCGGCTTTACCAACCGGGAGACAGATGAGCTTTTGGAGCGTTATCGGGGCGCCGAGGGTACGGCGCGGGTCATGGCGGCTTCTGAGCTCTGGACGCGGGTGGCGGAGATGGCGCCTGTCCTGCCGCTGTGCTTTAAGAACGGCTCTCTTTTGACACAATGGGGCCGCTTGAGCGGTATGAAGCCCACCCAGCGGGATGTGTTTGCCGGAATGGAGGAGTGGAAGGTAACAGAACGTTCCTGAAGATTTTCTGACAACGGANCGCTGCGTCTTGACGGAGGAAAAAGGGCTGGATATAATAGGACGAAAGCGAAGAATATAGAAGAAGGGAAAATGCGCTGGTTACATTTGTAATCCCTTGGGGCACAATGAAGACAAGAGTAGTCACAACGATTTGGGAGGGCGCGTATGGAGGCCAATATTCTGGTGGTAGACGATGAGCCTGAGATCGTCGATCTGGTGACGGTATATCTCCGGGGAGAGGGATTTCAGGTGTTCCCCTGTGGTTCGGGCACGGAGGCTCTGGCTGTGGTGGCCCGGGAAAAGCTGGATATGGCGGTACTGGATGTGATGCTGCCCGACATCTCCGGCATGAGCCTGTGCGCAGAAATTCGGCGCAGCCATCAGTTTCCCATTTTGATGCTCACTGCCCGCAGCGAGGATACGGACAAGATCACCGGGCTGACGGTGGGGGCGGACGATTACATGACAAAGCCCTTCAGCCCCCTGGAGCTGGTGGCCCGGGTGAAGGCCCAGCTGCGCCGCTACACCAGCTATAACGGCGGGGAACGGGAGACGGGAGAGACTTTAAATATCAACGGTTTGACNATTAACAAAACCACCCACCAGTGCTGGCTCTACGATGAGCTGCTGAACCTGACGCCNATCGAGTTTGATATCTTGTGGCTGCTGTGCGCCAACCGGGGGAAGGTCATCTCTGCGGAGGAGCTTTTCGAGACAGTCTGGGGGGAGAAGTACCTGGATCGGAACAATACAGTGATGGTGCACATCCGGCGGCTTCGGGAAACACTGGGGGAGCCGGGACGCAGCCCCCGGTTTATTAAGACGGTCTGGGGCGTAGGATATAAGGTAGAGTGAGGGAAAGCGGAAAAAATTGCGGCTTTCCGNAAATTTTTGATNGACATAGGGGGAGAAATCGGGTATACTGATTCATGCCCGTTCGGCGAGGGCCCTATGGCGGCATAGCTCAGTTGGCTAGAGCACACGGTTCATACCCGTGGTGACCCCGGTTCAAATCCAGGTGCCGCTACCATTCTCCACGGGGCGCCGGGCGTCCCGTGGGGACATCTTTCGGCCGGATGCGTCGGGGGGAACCATGGNGCGTTGGTCAAGAGGTTAAGACACCGCCCTTTCACGGCGGNAACATGGGTNCGATTCCCATACGCGTCACCATATGGAGGCTTAGCTCAGCTGGTTAGAGCGCCTGCTTCACACGCAGGAGGTCACTGGTTCGAGTCCAGTAGTCTCCACCAAAAGAAATGGGACACCGTAAGGTGTCCCATTTCTTTTGGTATAGAGCCTTAGCGGGAGCCAAAATCCAATCGTGGTTCCTCAATAAAAAAGAGGCCGCCCATTGCTGGGCGGCNTCTNTTTCGGTTCAAATTAGTCGGCGACGACGTTGACAGCGCGGAGCTTGCCGGGATCCTTGGGATCGGGCTCGGTGTCGTAGGTCACCTTCTGGCCCTCAGCCAGGGTGCGGAAGCCGTCGGCCTGGATGGCGGAGAAGTGGACGAACACGTCGCCGCTGCCGTCATCGTTGGAGATGAAGCCGAAGCCCTTTTCGTTGTTAAACCATTTGACAGTGCCGTGATTCATAGTGTTTTGCCTCCTAAAAGTTGTTATCCCGCCGCAAAAAAAGAAGCCGCCCCGCGTATGTCAAAATGGAAACTGACGTACACAAGGTGGCAATCAATTTTTACATTTTAAGATACAAGAGACAGTATAGCCATAAAAAAAGGAAATGTCAAGAGAAATATTGAATTTATGAGTTTAAAAATGGACGCCGGCCAAAGGAGGAGAAAAAACGCCGGGCGACCGCCGGAACCAAATGGGACAGGGCAAACCGGTTGCTTTTGAATTGAATTTGTGTATAATGGGGGTAAAGGGTGGGGCGTCAATAAGCGAAACCCTTAAAAATGAACGGGTTACAAACGTAGTCACAAATGGAAACGACGGGGAGTGGACGGACGTGCATGATTGCGATGAGCTGCTGTGCGAAGTGATGGAAGAGGCCAGACGCTTGGGGATCCCCTTTTCGTCAGAGATCGAATCCAGAGTGGGGATCAACCGAAGAGCGGCGACCCGGTTTGGATGCTGTAAATTTCAGAACGGACGGTTTTATATCGAAGTGGCGGAGACGGTGGCGCAAGGGCCGGAGAAGAGCTGCCGGGAGGTGTTGGCCCACGAGCTGCTGCACACATGCCCGGGCTGCCGGAACCACGGGGCGAAATGGAAGAGCTATGCGGCGCGGATGAACCGGGCCTACGGCTATGAAATCCAGAGAGTGACTACAAATGCCTCCCTTGGGGTGCAAGGGATAAGGGAGCCGAAATATGTGCTGCGCTGCGAGAGGTGCGGCGTGGAAATTCCCCGCTTTCGGGCCTCTGCGTTGACCCGGCACCCGGAGCGGTACCGGTGCAGATGCGGAGGGACGCTGGCTCTTCGGATCGGGCCAGGGGATTCATGACAGGAAGAAAAAGAGCATAGGATATACGAAAAGCGCAGCGGAGGGACTCTCTGGTGCGCTTTTATCATGACCCTTGGGCGAAATGGCAGAAAACACAAAATATTTAGTGGCAGACGCCGAGGGGGACACAAGATATTGATGTGAAATAGTTAACAGAATCTTTTGCGGCGCGCGGTGGAAAAACAAGACGGGAAGAGGGGGAAAAAGCGGAAAAACGTCAAAATTTTTTCACAAGCGGATCCAGATAGAAATGGGATCAATTTTCTCATAAAAGGGCTTGTTCAGGGAGAAAAAATTCCAAAAAGAAGATCAAAGCACTTTTTGGAAATACTTATATAAACAAAAAGGAACGAAAAATATGTAATTTTCTCTTGATTTTTACGTTAACTAATGGCATAATTGAGCCTGAAATACTATATATCTATGACCATATTGCGCCCTTTTTTAAGGAATGAAATCGAGGAAACCACACGGGCGCAATGCTTTCAAAGGAAAATTCTACGGGACTGGAAAGACCTGTCTGAACTACCAGCGCAAAAGTAGGTGACGGCTATGTATCTTAGAAACGTAATACGTAGAGCTGTATCAGGGGTTTTAACTGCCTCGATGATACTGTCGCTGTTCTCCTCAGGGGGATTCGCGATGGCGGCTGATGAGAGCTATATCAGCAGTCAGCCGTCGCGAGTGGCGGCAGTATCCGCGAGGGAGTGGGCGCAGCGCGTCTCTAAAGACTCCGGTTCGGGCACCGTCGCTATGCCTCTGCAGCTGGACAGAGCCAGCATCGGCTTCAGCTCGGAGAGCGATGAAGCGGTGGAGGTCACGGCCTACATGACGGACATCCGTTACCTGGGGCTGTTGACGCTGGAGGAATACGCGTCNTTCTTCCCCNTTGGCCTGGATCTGGAGCGGGCGGAGTATCTCACGAGCAGCTTGAGAGAATCCATCGCTGCCATGAGCGAGGCCGACCGGGCCAGCCACCGCCGGGAGGCGGAGCGGAAGCTGGATGTGGAGAACCAGNTCNTCTGGGACAACGTGGCCGNGGAGGACGGCGAAAAGATCGAGAATCTCGCCTTTGAGCCGGTCGCCTATACCATCTACGAGGCCACGGAAAATACCGCGCCTATGATCGCCTGCACGGCGAAGGTGACGTGGATCGGTGAGCGGCCGGTGCAGTACATTGACGCGCCGTCCAGCTCTGCCGGCCTGAGCGCTGACGACTTGCAGAACCTTATGGAGCAGAGCGGCGAGGGCGCCGGAAACAAGAGCATCGCCGATGAGTCTCCCGAGATTCAGGAGTTCCTGCGTCAGCTGTACAACGATGGGCTGAGCCAGGAGAACTCCGATTACGACCTGTCCATTTTCGGAGACCAGAGCGCCTCCACCGGCAGCAGCTTTAACCTGATGAGCGGGCTGGACGCTGACGGTACTGAGAGCGCCGGCCAGAGTGTGCTTCCCGCTGACANCCAGCCGGAGGCCGGGGCTGGTGTGGACGCTGAGACCGGCGTGGATGCGGATGGGGAAAATGAAGTGGACGTCCGCCTGAATGACGGCCAGGAGGACGGCGGCGAGACCGGAGTGACGGCGGCCCCGGAGCAGGCCCAGGATGGCNGCGAGGCGGGAACGACAGCCGCCGGCGGCGGCCGGGCCGTCCNCGGCNGAGNGNTGCAAAAGANAGTCCTCAGAGCTCCCAAGAGCGAGGAGGAGCAGGAAAATAACGACGATGCGGCGACGGATGTAGACACTGACGACAATCATAGTCATGAAGAGGANGAGAACGCCATCCCCACCGCCGCGTTCAGCGTGAGCATGGTGTGTGAGCCNAGCATCATCACCGCGGGTCAGGCCTATTACCTGCCCGGTGTGGAGACCCGGCCCAGCACCCAGCCGGACACCACGGAGCCGGAGCAGCCCGAGACCCCCGAGACCCCCGAGACCCCGGCGGAGGGTGAGGACGTGGTAAACCCCGACGGCACCATTACCCACCCCGACGGATCTGTGACCAATCTGGACGGCACCATTACCCACCCTGATGGTTCGGTGACCAACCTGGATGGTACCATCACTCACCCCGATGGCTCGGTGACCAACCTGGACGGCACGATTACCCATCCTGACGGGTCTGTGACCCAGACGGATGGCACTGTCATTTATCCCGACGGAACCATTCTTAAAACAGATGGAACCAAGATCATGCCCGACGGCTCGATGATCTATGCCGACGGTACCAAGGTGGACGCCGACGGCACCATTACCATGACCAATGGCGTGGTNGTCACGCCGGNGGGCGAGATCGTCTTCCCCGAGGGAAGCGTGTTCCATGAGGACGGCACCGTGACCCTGCCCGACGGAAGCCTGGTAGGCCCTGACGGCATACCCGTGGAGGATGTGCCCCAAACCCTNGCGNTGACAAGCGGCAGTGTGGTACAGCGGCTCTATGTGAACGACACCCTGAGCATCCCGCTCNGCGCTTTCGGCCTGAGCAACATTGCCGACTGCGGCGTAGTGGACACCACCATCGCCGTGGCGGCGAACGGAGGCAACGCCGTGAACGTTACGGCCACTGCCGATGACGCGGAGGGCCGCACCAAGGTGTGGGCCAAGGACAGTAGCGGTAATTATTCTCAGCTGACCCTGGAAGTGATCGGCCTTNNCACCCAGAGCAGNCTGACGTNGGTCTATGACCAGAAAAAGACGGTGCCCATGGTCAGCTCCTATACCAGCCACACTCTGGCGCTGATGTCGGACGGTACGGTCTGGGGTTGGGGCAACGCCTCCAACGGCGAGCTTTCGGCTGCTCACACGGGTGTCGTGCGTACGCCTTCGNCGATTTATCAGAGAACCAGCGATGGCGGGATGGAGGCCATGGCCGACATGATGATGGTGGCTGCGGGCAGCCTCCACTCCCTGGCGCTGAAAGATGACGGCTCGGTCTGGGGCTGGGGCGGCAACGACCTGGGTCAGGCCATTCCCGGCGGCGAGAGCAATATTCCCTATCCCCTTCAGGTGTCGGGCCTGCCGCAGGACATCGTGGCTATCGCCGCAGGCGCCAACCACTCCTTGGCTCTGACGGAGGATGGTCATGTGTGGGCCTGGGGTTCCAACAACTTCGGTCAGCTGGGCAACGGCTCTGACACCGGCGCCACCATCGTTCCGATCCAGGTGACGCTGGATGGCGGCGGCTACCTGTCTAACATCGTGCAGATCGCCGCTGGCGGCACCTTCTCTGTGGCGCTGAGCAGCTCTGGCGATGTGTACGTCTGGGGCGATAACCGGCAGGGACAGGCCGGCGTCGGCAGCGTAACGATGGATCCGCTGTTTGGNGCCACCCGGGGCGGGCAGCAGATCATCGGCAGCGCGGTGGCGAGCAAAGACCGCTACATAGTAGAAGTGGCCGCCTCCGGCGAGTATGCGAATTCCAGCACCGGCGGCGGCAGCGAGCTGCTGAGCCCGGGCCATGTGGTGGCGCTGACCACCAACGCCAATTCCCAGAACCAGGTCACCAAGGTCNGGGGCTGGGGCAACAACGGCCAGGGCGAAGTGGGCAATGACAGCACGCTTTCTCCCGTGGCTTCGGCACAGGAATTGAAGTGGATCGACGGCGNCNAAAGCGGCGNTGTGATCCNCGTGGCGGCGGGCTATCAGCACAGTACGGCTGTTGTCAAGAGCGGTAATGCGTACAGCTGGGGCTATAACCTGAATGGCCAGCTGGGCAGCTGGNACACCAAGNTCAGCTCCGCCGGCGTGGTTTGGGGCGGCGAGACCGCGGCCGGAACCAAGACGGAGAACTTCTTGGATACGCTGCCGCCCGGCGAACGGGTCANTGNCTCGGATGCGGGCGAAGCGTTTACCGTATACTATACAAATAAGGGCCGGGTGTTCGCGGTAGGCTACAACTTCTTCGGTCAGCTGGGCAATGGAGAAGAGACCACGATGGAGCGGATCCCTGTGCTCACCGGTGACGATATCTCTTCGTCGCTGGCGCTGAACCACGTGCATGTGTACACCTACGCTCTGGATGAGGACGGCGAGATCGACATGACCCAGCCGGCCACTTTGGCGGAGCGGTATGCCACCCAGCCGGGGGTCTATCTCAACGAGAGCCATCCTGGCGCGGCCAGCATGCCGGAAAAGCAGATCATGGAGATCGTGGAATATGGGCCGGACGGCACCACCGAGGTGAGCCGGGGCCCGGGTATCTCCATTACCGACCGGCAGTACATTGAAATATATAAAGATGGTATCTATCACTTTACGGATATCGGCTTTAACCTGTCGGAGCGGGATCGCTATGTTCTCAGCGGCAATGTGACCGAAAATTATGCCTATGTTCCCGAGAAGGGGATCATGGAGACGCCGATCCAGATCGGCAACTTCAATACCACGGACAATGACGACGCCAGACTGGTTCCTGAGGGCGACGGCAACTATGGTGTGGAGACTCTGAAGATCACGGAATCTCCTGAGACCGGATTTGTGGGTGAACTGAAGATCCGCGTCAAAGACGCCAGCAACTTTACCGCGGCCAAGGTCTACCAGGGAGATGGATTCTCCATCGCCCTGAAGGCGGACGGCAGCGTGTGGGCCTGGGGCGACAACACTTATGGTCAGCTGGGTCTGGGCTTGGATGGAGCTGAAGTGCCCTTTGTAGTGGAGCCTCTGCCCGTGCGGGGTGCGGACAATGTCGGCACTCTGGGCATGATCGAGGAGGTGGCCGTGGGCAAGCACCATGTCATTGCCAGGGGCGGTGACGGCAGCGTATATGCCTGGGGCGACAACACCTACGGCCAGCTGGGCGTGGGAGTGTTGGCGGCCAATCTGCCCTACAGCACTTATCCGCTGCACGTGTGGGCGGGCGAGAGCTCCAATGACATGAAGGCGTATATGACTGGAGCCACAAGCGTGGCCGCCGGCGCGCGGCATTCCGGCGTGGTGCTGGGCAGCGGTGACCGCTACACCTATACATGGGGCGACGACTGGCGCGGCCAGTTGGGCCTGGGTATGAACTACACCAACAAAGAGGATGCCATCTATCCCNTTGCCCGCCGGGTGGTGGGCGCCAGCAGCAGCGGTGACGGTTATCTGCTGGGCACCAGGATCATTCGGATGGGCGCCTACCACACGGTGGCCGTGGNCAACTTCGATTCCATGACCGANGGTGTGTATGCCTGGGGCTGGGGCGAGTACGNCCAGCTGGGCGCCGGAACCGTGGGTACCAATAGTANTATGGAGACGGTAAGCATCATCCCCCTGGTTATGCGCTANGGCCAGCAGGGCGGCTTGATGTCCAACGTTAAGGATGTGGCCTGCGGTGATTACCACACCGTTCTGCTGATGGATCGGGGCATTGTGCGTGTGGCCGGCGGAAACACCAAGGGCCAGATCGCCAATGTCAATGGCAGCAGCAGCAGTATGGGCAGCGATATCGGCCTGAACAGCATGGTCACCAATGTGCTGGACGTGGCGGACAAGACCGGCCAACGGATCGAANATGCTGTGGCCATTGCCGCGGGCGGCGAGCACACCATGATCCTGCGCGGGAGCCAGAACCCGAGCGACGGCNNCTTGCAGGCGACAACACTTTACACCTATNGCTCCAACGCCAAGGGGCAGTCGGGCGTGGAAACGGTGCNTGACAGTGACGCGTTCCAGCGCATGGACATGGATAGTATGACGATGGTCATAGACAACACCATGACCATGGTGGAACAGCTTCCCACTCTGGATCTGCCGGAGGGGGCCTNCCTGGTGGAGCTTGGCGCGGGCTTTGAAAGCAGCGCGGCGGTGGACAACCTGGGCAACGTATACACCTGGGGCGGCAACGACACAGGCGCGCTGGGCGAGATGTCCACCGTAAATCGAAACGACATCTCCCCGGCAGGCTTCTTTGAAAGCTGGATGGTAGACGTCAACGGCGAAGTAAATGGTAGTACGGCCAGTAAGTTGGACAGCCGTATCCAGCTGAGAACCAACGATACTATNCAGGTTACCGGGACGATAGAGCGGTACATCAGCAACTATTCCCTGCGGGAGCAGAGCCAGTTGCCGGTCAACGGGGATGTAAATGATCTTACCTTTACATCTACCGATGAGCGTATTGCCAGCTGGAACAGCACCGGTATGCTTACGGCGGGAAAACTGCCGGGCACGGTGCTGGTGGGGATCCACAATGAGAAGACGGGGCACAGTGCGCTGATCGCGGTAACGGTGGAGAACTGGATCCCTGTCGAGACTACGACGCTCACCGGTGACAGACAGGGCGTTACGCCCAAAGTGTCGGTGGGAGAGGGCTTCTCTGTGGCGCTGATGTCCAACGGAGAAGTCTACACCTGGGGCGACAATACCTATGGCCAGCTGGGCAGCGCCAACATTACTGTGGGCAGCTTTGCTAACTCGCCGGTCAAGGTGAATGGGCTGGATCCCGATGAAATAAACGGCCGCTGGGTGGCAGATNTCGCTGCCGNCAAGGATCACGCCGTGGCTGTNTTCAATACTGGTGAGGTCTACGCCTGGGGCAGAAACCTCCATGGCCAGTTGGGCCAGGGAGAGACGGAGACTGTGGCAGAGGAGAACACCCTGGCTACAGAGATCGTCGCCCAGCCGGTGCAAGTGCCGGCGGCCGACAAGCTGGACAGCCGGATCGTCGCGGTGGAGGCCGGTGACGGCTATACGCTGATGCTCACCGAGGCGGGAACTGTCTACGGTATGGGTAAGAACGACCAGGGCCAGCTGGGTGTAGGATACACGGGCAATGCGGTGAAGTACAGCCAGTTCCTGGAGGACTTGGGGCATTATAAGGAGGTACTGGGCACGCTGGATGAAGTGCCCAGACCCAGCTACCGGGGCGATGTGACAGTGCCCACCCAGGTCTATCAGGGCAGCAGCGCCAGCAAGNGGGTTTACTTGACAAACATTTTGGCCATCGCTGCAGGCGATGCCCACGCACTGGCCANCCGTTCCGATGGCGGCGTGTTTGCCTGGGGCAACAATGAATATGGACAGTTGGGCGTAGACGTGGATCGGGATCTTGATAGCACGTTTAGTTATCATGTCCCGGTACAGGTGGTCTCCTCTCAGACAGAGACTGGCGTGAAGGAGTATGGCAGCTGGCTGGGCTGCGGCGTGGCCATTGCCGCCGGCGGCGACCACAGCTTGGTGCTGCTCGCTGACGGGAGCCTCTATGCCTTTGGCCGCAACAGCCGCGGCGAGCTGGGCGTTGCCGGCGGCGATGTGGTGAAGGATGCGGAGCCCATCCCCTCGCCGCTGCCCAATGAGCCGGACGAGATCCCTGAGCCGCCGGCGTCCCGGTCGGATCACAGGGCGATCCCCACCAAGGTGCAGGGTCTGGATGGCGTAAAGGTCATCTCCCTGGGGGCCGGTGCCGAGACCTCTGCCGCAGTGGTATTGAGCAGTGGAAATGTATATAACGCCTATATGTGGGTCGATAACACCAACGAGCAGCTGGGCCGCAGCGATACGCTGAAGGAGCACCTGTTCTATTCTGGCATGCCCACACCCGCCCACAAGGGTTCTACTACCGTGGGCACCTACCTGGAGCGGGTGCTGCAGGTGGCGCCCGGCGGTCAGCATNTGGTGGTGGTGCGCGATGACTACTATGTGTGGGCCTGGGGTGTAAATGATAAGGGCCAGCTGGGCGATGGCAGCATCAATGACGCCCAGGAGGCCGTCCGGGTAGGCGACGATGAGTCGAAGAACCTGACCCCCCTGTGGTATGAGGTCGTGGGCAGTGGTATTGCCGGAGACTGGAACGGTCAGACTTATGGCGCGAATGGCGCTGAGAGCATTCCCGCCCAGCAGGCCATTACCCGGGACGAGAAGATCATACTGGATCTGAACCAGATGCACAACCAGTTTACCGCGGGCTTCAACCTCCAGACCAGAGGCGAGGTCGTCAACGCGCCTGNCGGTGACTACACCGTGGTGACCATGGATGAGGATCTGCTCAAGGTAGCGCAGTCTACGCAGAGCGGCATCTATGAATTGGTGCCCCAGGGCAAGCTGGGTCTGACCAGTGTGGCGATCATTTACAACGACGCCACGGCTGACAGGGCCAACACCTTTGTCCTGCCGGTGCGCGTCTACTATCGCGAGGTGAGCGGCGGGACGGATCGTGACACCGATGTGCCCGATATCCTGGCCGATCCTATCGTGGCGGTGGGCGCCAACCACACAGTGGCGCTGCGCACCAATGGCGAGGTATATACTTGGGGCGAGAATACATATGGACAACTGGGTGACGGAAACGCCTACACGGACATCGAGTACGTGGGCGAGGAAGGGTTCCCGGTGCCCATCTATATCAACGAACCCTATTTTGTGAATCACGGCGGCCATGCGCTGCTGTCCAACGTGACATTTGTAGATGTGGCCGCCGGCGACGACTTCACCCTAGCTTTGGATACCCAGGGCCGAGTGTGGAGCTGGGGCGGCAACGCCTATGGCCAGCTGGGCCACGGCAGCGCTTCCGAGAAAGAGACGACGCCTGGGCTGGTACAATATTTTGCGGGCGTCGGCGCCGGANCTGTGGCGCTGGGCACAAACCAGTTTACAAACGACAAGGGCGCACTTCGCGCAGATAAGATNATTNCGATCGCCGCCAATGGACACTATGCGATGGCGTTGAGTAAGTATGGCCATCTCTATGCCTGGGGCGATAACAGCAATCATCAGCTGGGCATTTTGGAAAATGACAGCTACGTACCTTATGCGGTATCGGTAATGAAGGGCAACTCTCCCAGCGACCTGCCCATTATGACCAATGTGGTCATGGTGGCGGTAGGCCGCACGACCTCTTATGCCCTGGTGGCGAACGGCAGCGTATTCTCCTGGGGCGACAATACCCTGGGCCAGATAGGCGACGGAACCTCCAGCAACGGCGTTACCGNTCGGGAGCGGGCCGTCCGTGTGGGCCTGGGCAACAGCCCGCAGGAGAGCAATAATTCTGAATACATCAGCCAGGTCGTGAGCATCGCCGCAGGCGACGGTCACGTCCTTGCCCTGCGTGTCAATCCCGACAAGAGCAGCGGAAACGGATTGCTGTACGGCTGGGGCAAGAACGACCACATGCAGCTGGGTTCCGCCGCGGCGAGCAAAGAGGATGCCCCTGTTCTGGTACGGGACAAGGTTCACTCCATGGCGGCGGGCTATGACTCCAGCCTGGTGTATGCCGATTATACTGACACCGCCTATACCCCTGCTACTATCCCTGTCCTGCTGGCCTATGGCGATAACGGCGCCGGTCAGCTGGGCGTCGGCTCCTATGCGGACGTCGACGGCGCACTGGTGGACAGCGCGGGTATTATGAACGACAATAACTCCAACTATCTCCAGGGTGTTTGGTCTTATACCGTGGGCAAGCAGCACATGGTATTCAGCAGCCTGGCCGGCTTCGTATACGCAGCGNGCGACAACACGCTGGGACAGCTGGGTGATTTCACCACAGTTGGACACAATCTGCCCATGCGGGTGGGTGTGGAAAGCTTCTATNCCCTGGNTGTCTGGGGCCTGATCAATGGCGCCGCAGCCTCCAGCATGAGCGACGTGACCATTCATGTGGGCGATACGCTGACGCTGAATCAGAACACCCCGACTACGCTGCAGGTGGACAGCGGATTTAACCTCCACGCTTACAGCGAGCCGCAGGGCGTGGCCCAGCCGCTTCAGATGTATTTCTACTCTCTGAATGATACGATCCTGCAGGAATTGGGGTATAANACCGCTGCCCAGACGGCGGACTTCCTGGGCAATACGCCGGGCAGCACTTATGTTGTGGCCNGGTACGCGCCCGAGGAGATCACGGCCCTTATCAAGGTGACTGTTCTGCCCAGGCAGGGCGATATTCCCGGCGCTGACGCGGCAGAGGATCGAGATGNGGCGCCCATGATCTCGGCGGGCAAGAACCACACTGTGGCCCTGCGCAGCGACGGCACTGTTTGGACCTGGGGCAGCAACGAATATGGCCAGCTGGGCGATAATACCTTTATCGACCGGGCCTATCCTGTCCAGGTGGCGGATAAGAGCGTCGCTATGGTGGCGGGTCAGCGGGAAGAGACCCTGACCTACTTCACCAACGCCATTTCCGTGGCGGCGGGCGACACCTTTACTCTGGTGCTCACAGAGGATGGAAGAGTCCACGTGCTGGGCGATCTGCCGGGCGCGACTGTGGTTCAGCACGAGGTGCTGGCCGAGGGCGTAGAGCCGGAGGAGTGTCCCAACTGGTTCTGTGACGGAACCAAGGAAGACCTGGAGAAGGACGAGGAGCTCAAGCAGATCAATCACTGGACGCCCTCACGGCAGCCGGGTGTGGTGGCGACGCCGCACTACAATACTACCAACGGTGCTTTGGATTACTATGAGTACCTGGGCGTGCGGTACAGTACTGAGGCGATCAATGAGGATCTGANCGGCTACCTGCTGCCGGACAATATCACGCCGGGAACGCTGGATCAGATGCTGGAGGAGGCCGAGGATGGCGATGACGCCGGATTCCTGGTGGTATATGCCAGCACCGGCGCGGTGTTCAATGTCACCGTTGTCACTGTGCCCACCTGGGTATGGACAGGGCTGTGGAGATGTACCAAGTGCCAGCTGCTGTGGGATCCCACTTCCACCGACCCCTTCACCTGCGAATGCGGCCAGCTCGGAACCAACGGCGACCACAGCTCCATCGGCTGCGACGCCAGCCAGACAGGTATCGGCGAAGNGAAGATCGCGAAGATCTATNACGATAAGGATAATCCCCAGGTTCCCAAGGGGGAGGAAGAGTACCAGATCTGGTGGTGCTATAACTGCCAGCACGCATGGTATGTCTACTATGACAATAAGACCGTGACCCGGGTGGGCACCGTCAGCGATAAGGACGGCAAGATCCTGGGCGCCACCGGCTCCAAGGTGGTGGAGATCGCCGCGGGCGGCCGCCACGCGTTGATGGTCATGGACAATGGCGAGGTCTACGCCGTGGGCGAGAATGACCGCNGCCAGCTGGGCGTCGGCGATACGGAGAGATATAACTACGCCGTGCGGGTGATGAACAGCCGGGGCCTGGCGCCTCAGAAGCATGTGAGCAAGGTGGCGGCCGGTGAGAACTTCTCCCTGGCGCTGCTGAGCAACAACACCGTTTTGGCCTGGGGCGGCAATGAGTACGGCCAGCTGGGCTGCAACACGTATTGGGACGCCAGCCTGCCCATTCAGGTCGCTTCCGGCGAGTACAAGGTGCCCGCCAATTCGGCCACCCGTACGCTGGGCAATGTGGCTGATATCTCCGCCAAGGGATATCACGCCATCGCCCTGGNCTTCCAGGAGGATGGCAGTGGCNCGAATACTTACCGCAGCCACGCCTTTGCCTGGGGCAAAGGCGACAGCGGAGAGCTGGGCGGAACTGCCGCAGTGGCCAATTCGCCCTTACCTACCCTGATGCGGGACAGCGCCGGCATGCCGATGATGGATGTTTCCGGCGCGGCTGCCGGTATGGATCACTCTGTGGTCTACCGGAAGGACGGCACGGTCTATGCCACAGGCGGCANCGTGTACGGCCAGATAGGCAACGACACCACCAGTGCGGTGGCGGATCGGACAGATTACGTTCTGGCCGGCGAAAGCGATGACTTTAACGTGATGAGCCAGCGGGTGCTGAGTAAGGTCATTGCCGTAGCCGCAGGCGAGAATTACAGCGTGGCCATGACCCAGGACGGCCGGATGCTCTTCTGGGGCCGAAACGACATGGGTCAGGCNGGCATCGGCACTTATGGTGTGGGCCAATATGAGGGCCTGGCCCGGTATGTGGGCGACCACAAGGAACTGACGGTGGAGCTGAGCTTTGCCGCCGGTACCACCGCGCCCAGCAAGATGGATGTCGACGGATATAACCGGGTGGCCTTCAGCTATGACGGAGAGATCCAGGTCACCGGCGGTATCAGCACCCAGTATCACGGCTTCCGCGGCTGGGGCGGCAAACCGGTGACCAGCTCGGTGACGCTGGGCACGCTGGTGAGCAGCGATGAGAGCATCGTGATCGTCAATGGCAACACCATTCTGACGCACGCGGGCTTGACTTACGAGGAGCATAAAAAGACCGGNACCNCAGNGGTGTCCCTTCTGGNGGGGNATGGGAATGTTATCACTTCCGCCGAAGTCTCTGTTCTGGATATTTACGACGACAACGGCACCATGGTGTCGCGGTTCACCACGCCCATGGTGAGCGTGGGCGGCAAGGGCGCCATTGGCCTGGAGGCCGACGGCACCGTCTACACCTGGGGCGTGCTGGACTATGATGTGAACAGCACGAAACCCCAGCGGGTGCCTGTAATGGTAAATGGCTTGACAGACATCGTCGCAGTGGCCGCCGGCGAAGAGCACTTTGTGGCGGTAGGGAAGAATGGCGACGTATACGTCTGGGGCGACAACACCTATGGCCAGCTGGGCTACTATGAGGTGGACGAGAGCCAGACGTTGAAGACCATTGTGTATGAACTGGACGCCTTCGAGAATCCCCAGACGGTAGACATCATGAGGAAGATCTACAGCACGCCCAGCCAGCTGGCACCGGTGAATCTGACAGAGTACCTCAGCAACACATATAATATTACTCTGCCCGATATGGTCAGCGCGGCGGCCGGCGCCTATCACACGGCCCTGCTGGCCAGAGACGGCTCCGTGTGGACGATGGGCAGCAACGAGTTTGGCCAGCTGGGCGCGGGCGATGTTGAGGTGCACTACGGCCCCGTGCAGATGCTGAAGGGCCAGAGCGGCGATCGGCCTGCGGATAAGCAGGGAATGACCGGCGTGCTGCGGCTGACGGCTGGGAAGGATTTCACCACTGTTATGCGTGCCGACGGCACGGTCTATACCTTCGGCAATAATGATGTGGGCCAGCTGAGCGTAACAAGCGTCAGCGGGGCCAGAACGCCTGTCCAGGNAGAGAAGATCTACGGACAGGACAACGACCTTTATCTGAAAAATGTGCTGGCCGTCTCTGCCGGCGACAGGCATATGCTGAGCATGGTGCGCACGCCGAGCAGCGCCAGTGCGGCAGAGACCAATGTGTGGGTATGGGGCGTAAATGACCGCGATCAGCTGGGCCTTGGCGTGGCCAGCGGCATCCCCTATATCAACCGGGCGCTGAAAATGCGCAATGAGGACGGTACGGGCGATCTGAAGGATGTGATCCAGATCGCCGCGGGCCGCCAGCACTCGCTGGCGCTGGTGAAGGATCTCAACACCACTTCTACCNGCTACAACGAGGCCACCCTGATACTGGGCTGGGGCGCAAATGATATGGGCCAGTTAGGTCTGAACAGCAACACNCTCCAGGAGGCCCTGCCTAAGCGGATGGTTCGCGGCGACAGTACCTCCGGTATGGACGCGGTGCCCACCTATTTCCGTGAGACTCTGACCATTGCCGCTGGCGGTGACTTCAGCGTGCTGGTGCGGGAAGAGGGCTCGGTGTGGGCCACGGGTATCGGCGACGCCTACCAGATCGGCAATGCGGAGCCCAACAGCATCAATAAGCCGGCGCAGGTGGGCGTGGGGAACTTCTACACCCTGGCCATCGGAGACTCCGCCATCTTTAATAAGTATGACCGGAGCCCCGCCCACAACAGCGATTGGACGGNGTATACCCGNCTGCCCCGGTATACCTATCTCCAGAACGACGAGGAGCTCTTCTTTGATGTGAAGGACTTCTACGAGGCTTATTACAGCGCCTTCAACCTGATCTCCGAGGTCATGGAGCGTCAAATCGACGCCGACAAGGTGGGCGACGTGACGGTGGAGGTCTCTGATCCCACCATCGCCTATCTGGAGCAGGTGGGGAGCGAGTGGTACCTCCACGCCACCGGCGAGCGCCACGGCGACGTGATCGTGAGCGTGAACCATGTGGGCAGCACCTATCACGGCGAGTNTACTGTAACAGTCCTGCNCAGAACAGAGATCGATGNGNTCANCCGGGATTATACTGTAGTGGCTGAACCCAAGGTGCNCAGCGGCGATAACGCCATCATTGCCCTTCAGGCCGACGGCACAGTCTGGTTCTGGGGCAAATGGCAGCTGACCGACGGCAACAACCAGACCTATGAGGCCGGCTANGAGTACCCNCTGGAGGGNGAACTGCCCAAGGCCAGCGATGTACAGGGCGGCATCGACAGCGATGAGTATGTCATTGATGTGGCCGCCGGCAGCAACTTCTTCATGGCCCTGACCAACAAGGGCAAGGTCTTTACCTGGGGCTCCAACGACGTGGGCCAGCTGGGTAATGGCAAGTGGAACGACTATACATCCACAACGACCCGGGCGGTGAACGACGCGTCCGCGCCGGTGCGGGTGCTTTCCGGCGCCCAGAGCACGACGGAGCAATTCCTGGAGAATATCGTGCAGATCGCCGCGGGCGATAAGCACGCTTTGGCCATGGACGCGGATGGCTGCATGTGGGCCTGGGGTTACAATGTGAACGGCCAGCTGGGCGTGAACAAGAGCGGCGCGTGGCAGTACACCAATGATGTACCTCAGGCCGCCAAGGACGACTATATCACGGTGGCCACTGAACCTATGGCGGTCACGGGCGTAGAGGGTACCGGCCGGCTCAGGGGCATCACTGCCATTGCGGCGGGCGGCAACAGCTCCGCCGCCATCCGGGCCGACGGCGCGGTATATGCCTGGGGTCTGAACAGCTCCGGCCAGCTGGGCCACGGCGACTACGACTCTACGGTGGCGCCCGTCTTGGTGAAGTCCGGCGAATACAGCAATGATGTCTATCTGCTGGGCGATGTGACCCGCCTGAGCGTGGGCAAGGCCCACATGGCGGTGGTGCTCAGGGACGGCAAGGTGTTTACCTGGGGCGACAATACTTATGGCCAGCTGGGCAACGGCTCCACTGTGGCAAACAGCAGCATGCCGGTGCAGGTGGATTTCAGCAACACCATTTTGGCCGGAAGACCCATCGNCAAGATCAGTGGCNACGGCAANACCGTGCTGGTGCGCGGTATGGATGACGTGATGCTGGGCTGGGGTCGGGATANCAGCGGCCAGCTGGGCACCGGTGTGTTGGGNACTATGGCCAACGNCCCTGTGGTCATTAACCGGGGCGAGAATCTGACGACCTATACCACTTATCGGGTTTGCCCGATGTGCGGCTATGCAGACANTGAAGTGGCCTTCAACTTTACCGGGNCGGACGTGATTTGCCCGAACTGCGGCACGGTCAGCGCTGACGCGGCAAGTCCCCAGTATCCGCTGGCGAGCACTGTGCCCGCCCCCGATGGGACTTTCCGCAACGCGGTAAGCNTTGACGNCGGTGAAGNCTTTACGGTTTACACCACTGTGGACGGCCAGGTCTATGTGTCCGGCAGCTACGGCGTGGGCAAGTTCAATATCAACAGCGGCGATCCTCTGGCCGACANGAACCTCCTGACGCCCAGACGGTTTGGCTATGAGAGCAGCCAACGGCTGAGCTGGACGGACGGCGGGATCGGCGGAGATAAGCGGGACAACTTCTATACCCTTCCCGCCGGCACCGCTATGACCATCCCCATTGATGAACTGTTCCGGGACACCTATGCCTCCTTCAATCTGCTGACGGTGAATAAGCGCACGCCGATTCCCGCCGCCAGCAGGATCATGACGCTGGACGCCGGGAACCCGGAGGTGGTCGGCGTAACCCAGACGGGCGGAAATATCATCATTACCGCGCAGAATTTCGGCGACAGCACTGTGTACATCAGCGATGCCGACAATTATACCACGATGCTCCACATCATCGTGACCGAGGCCTCTCACAACGTACCCAGCGCCATGGCCATCCCCATGGTGGACAGCGGAGCCAATATCACCGCCGGCCTGAAGGCGGACGGAACGGCTTGGGTCTGGGCCGACACGGGGGTGGATACCCTGGCCACCAACCAGCCCGTAAANTTCGCCGACNACGCGGTANGGGTGGCGGCGGGCACCAGCTTTGCCGCTGCGGCCCTGGCGGACGGCTCCATCCAGATGCGCCACAACGATGGCAGAACCAGCAACCTGAAGCTGAAGAGCGGGATCACCGGCAACGACGCCCAGATCGTCCAGCTGGCGGCTCGGGGCAACACGCTGATCGCGCTGGAGATGGTTCGGGGCGAGGTGTTCCAGATCACGCCCTTCACCAGCGGCACGAACGCCAGCTGGTTTGAGGTGAAGGCGGGCTACAGCGCCGCGCACAAGGTCGTGGAACCGGTNACCAAGAACCCCAAGACCGGNGNCNGCCAGACGACCACTTACAACAGCAATGTATTCAAGCGTTCCGGCTTCCTGACGGATATCATTGATATCTCGGCCGGAATGGACAGCTATGCCCTTCTGCGGGCGGACGGCATGGTCTTTACCATGAGCTCCGGCGTAACGGGTACCAACGGCTATGGCCAGCAGGGCCACGGCTGGAATACGGTGGATATTTACACGGTGGCCACCGCCAATCCCTATCCGGTGGCCGCGGGCGATACCTATGCCGACAGCGGCAATGACCGACTGGTAAACGTGCTGAGCGTGGCTTCGGGCAACTACCACCACATGGCTCTGGTGCGGGCGAGCAACCAGGATCACTATGCGGTGGCTTGGGGCCGCGGCACGGAGGGCCAGCTGGGCAACGCCACCAATTTGAATGCCGCCTACCCGGTCTACGTCCTCAACACCAATGCCATGGGCACCAGACAAGAATATGTCACTGAGATCTACGCCGGCGGTAATAACTCCGGCGCCGTCGTCATGCCCGGCGGTTATCCCNCAGGCGGCGGAAATTACGGCAACTATCCCCCCTATTCCCTGACCTATGTCTGGGGCGACAACAGCAACGGCCNGCTGGGTCTGGAGGCGGACACTGACAGCGGTGTGCCCAGCCGGAACCTGCCCGGGCGCATCGGCCAGGGCGGCAGCCATAACGACACCAGCCTGCCCGCCACCTACCAGGGATTCTTCAACCGCGTAATTTCCATGTCCTTCGGCGACGGCTTCGGCATGGGCGTGCAGGATACCGGCTCGGTTTGGGCCTGGAACACCACCACCAGCAAGCACGAGCCGGAGCAGGTGGGGAAGCGGGACGCCAACAGCCTGGTGGTGGACGACGCCATCCTCTTCGAATATGCCGCAGGCTCCTATGGCGGCGCAGCCTCTCCGGTGCGTAACTATACTATTGAGAACCACCAGGATGTGGATCCCGCCGGCACCACCTACGATCCCCTGGGCATCCGCTTCCAGATGACGGGCAACCAGTACCTGCAGCTGGATCTGAGCGCGATGTTTACCCGGAACGAGTACGGCTTCAACCTGCGCAACTCCACCGATGGTTATGACGACAACAAGGTGAACTCCGCCGCCNATGTCAAGGTGGAGTCCATGAACACCAATATCATTACCGTGAGCCAGCCCGTCGGCAATCTGATCACCCTCAACGCCGCGGCGCCCATGGGCGAGGGCTACGGCCCTGTGGTCATCCGCATCCGGGACGAGGAGCGCAATGTCCACACCCTGCTTACTCTGGAGCTTCTGCCCCGGCCGGATGACAGGAACCTGACGGCGGGCCAGGCGGATACCATTATCACCTCTCCCAAGGTGGCGGCGGGCATGGGCACCAGCTATGCCCTGATGAGCGACGGCACCCTCTGGGCCTGGGGCGTGAACAACTTCGGCCAGCTGGGCATCGGTATAAACTCTGACGGCAACGTGAACTTCTCCGATCAGCAGTTGTGGTACGAGATTAGAAACTGGACTCCCTACTATAACTTCCAGCCCACCAACGGAAGAAACCTCCCTGTAAAGGTATCTACCTTGTCGAATGTGGTAGATGTGGCGGCGGGCAACAAGAATGCGGCGGTCATCACCGCCGACGGCCAGTTCTACTACTGGGGCTTCCGGGGGATCGAGTCCTGTACTACCGACCTGTATTGGCACGCCTGTACTATGAACGTGCGGTATACGACCACGCCCACTGCCGTGGACATCCCCAACGGGGAGAANGCGGTAAAGGTGGTCTACAGCGTCTCNAACAACGACGGCGNCGTGGCCTGCTACAATGGACACGGCTATTATCGGGATTCCCCGCCCGACAACGACACCCCGACGGAGCGGTATAACCACTGCTTCTATATCCTGACGGACAAGGGCCATGTGTACCGCTTCTCCCTGTATGACCTGAGCATGACCCTGCTCTATGACGATCTGCTCTTCCCGCTGGAGNATGTGANCGATATCGCGCCTCTGCCCANCTTTACCTATGATTATACCGANCCCAACGGTGCGACCAAGGCCTACAACAACATCGCAGCCCTGCGCGCCGATGGCACCGCCTACGTCCGGATGAACCGCATCCGCTTTGCCGACCCGGTCAGCGAGGATGTGTTCCAGCGGAACATCGTAGCCATCGCCGGCGGCGAGACCCGGGTGGTGGGCAACAACGGCCATTGGAGCGGCGGCAGCATCAGCACCATGGCCACCTTCCTCCAGGACGACAACTCCACGGTATATGCCTGGACGAGTGACGCCAACGACAGCTACCGGCTGGGCGCCATGGGCGCCAACTATGGCAAGATCATTGAAGACGGCGCGCTGAGCGCTACAGGCGCCAGCTTCGTGCCCGCGGGCCAGAAGCTCTACATCACCAACCTGCGCCAGATGAGCGCGGGCAGCATCTATTGGAATACCTCCACTGTGCGCAACGGCACCGTATTCCTCCAGGGCAATNTGGTGGNTGCCGGCACCGGAGCGGTTCAGAACCGGGGCATCGTGTACGGCTGGGGCGATAACAGCATGGGCCAGCTGGGCACCGGCGACAATGACCCGGTGAGCGTACCTACCATCATGATCTCCGGCNGGAACGATGNCGATTATCTGGCCGATCCCAACGCCCCCATGGACGATGTGATCACCATGGCGGCGGGCAGCAACCACACCCTGATGCTGCGGGCNGACGGCTCTGCCTGGAGTGCCGGTTACAACAGATACGGCGAGCTGGGCACCCAGAGCAACATTGACCGGGTGGTCAACCGCGCGGAGCGGGTGGGCGAGCACAACACCTATCAGCTGGGTATGGACGCCACGGATACGGCGGACGCCAGCAACGCCATCACCTTTGATAAGTCCTTTATCGCCATTGAAGAGGGCGGCAGCCTCCAGCTGAGCGGGGCCATGCTGACCACCTATAAGGGATTCAACGGCTATCAGGCTACGGAGCGGGTGCCCTACTCCGGCGCTATCTACTATGAAAGCTCCGATGAGCGGATCGCCACAGTGGATCAGAACGGTTTGGTCACGGCCAACCAGAATGGTCAGTACGGCGAAGCGGTCATCAGCTTCTACGTGCCCGCCGGCGCCAACGTAGGCGGCGCGGACACCCCCGCCGACAAGCGTACCATGGGCCAGATCATTGTGACGGTGAAGGAGAAGTCTGCCGCCAATAAGCCCATCGTGACCGCGCCCATGGTGGCGGCAGGCAGCAATTACTCTTTGGNGCTGAAGGCTGACGGCACCGTTTGGGCCTGGGGCCGGGTGCAGACCTATCCCGTGCAGATTACCATTACGGTCACCGTTCAGGTGCCGGACGCTTCTGGAAACTCCGTCAGCAAGAAGGAGAGCATTGCCCTGCCTGACATCATCTATGTGGCTACGGGCAACAATGTCTCCCTGGCGGTGAACAAGGACGGCNAGGTTTACAGCTGGAGCAACGACGCCACCGAANCCAGCAAGATCGCCCAGAGCAAGTTTGGCGGCAATAAGATCGTCCGGGCANCTGTGGGCGCCNANCACTATATGGTTCTGACCGAGGAGGGTCAGGTATACGCCTGGGGTGACAATACCGATGGCCAGGTGGGCACCGGTATTCNGGGCAACAGCTATAGCGATCCTGTCCTGGTCAGCGCACCGCTGTCCCAGTACTTTGACTATATGCACAGCGTGATCGACATTTCCGCCGGCGACAGCATCTCCGCCGCCATGCTCTCTGACGGTTCGGTGGTGACCTGGGGCCTGAACGATNACGGCCAGACCGGTACCGGCGACACCAGCGAAAGCTATACTAAACTGGTGCCCCAGTATGTCAAGAAGGGCGACGAGACCACCACGGAGAGCGAGGATATGCTTCTGCGCGAGGTCACCGATGTGGCTGCCGCCGGCACGCATATGACCGCGCTCCAGCTGGACGGCGCCGCGGTCAGCTGGGGTCAGAACCACATGGGCCAGCTGGGCAACGGCACTGTGGCCGCTCCCACGCCCGCCGATGCCTCTACGCCGGTGGCGGTGAACGTGACCGATCCCATCGTGAAGCTGGATGCGGAGGCGCACCAGAGCTTCTACACCGTGGATGACAGCAGAGTTTATGCCACGGGCCTGAACAACAGCGCGGATGTGTACAANNTCCTGGGCGTTNNGAACNNCGCCTCCAGCACGGCGATCCCCCAGGTGGTGGTGGAGTACGAGACCAACGCGCCTTACACAGATGTGCACTACTATAACAGCGCAGACTCGGCGGANTTCGANCATGTGATCATGATCGCCGCCGGGCGTCAGCATACCCTGGCGATGCGGGATGACGGCACTGTCTATGCCTGGGGCCGCAACGTAGAGGGCCAGCTGGGCTCCTACGTGACCAATAACTATGGGCTGTATCCCGGCAACAATAACAACGACCCCTCGGATCGTTCTCATCCCTTCCGGGTGGGCGCGGACGACTACTATGCCCTGTACCTGAAGAATCTGGGTACCCTGGTGCGGAGCAGCGGCGTCAACCTNNGCGGAACCACCGGCCCNGTGGGCAGCAGCGTGCCCATGCCCACCGGCANGGAGGCCACGTATGTGACCTTGAGCACGACCCAGACCCTGACGGTGAATACCAACACCATCACANGGAAGGATATGACCGGCTTCCGGCTCCACGGCGACTATATCACCACCAACGCCGCTCTGCTGGGCGGGAACTATACGCTGGTCTCCTCTGATGAGAACATTATAACTGTGACCGACAATGGCGGCGGCATTTGGGTCATTACCCCGGTACCCGGCGCTTACGGCGAGGTCAATGTGCTGGTNACCCAGGAGGGTAACGCCGCCACACAGCTGCGGCCGGAGTATGGCATGATCCATGTGACGGTGATCCAGGACAACAGCGACCCGACGGTNAGCNTAATGNAGATCGCGGCCCCCGACGTGGCCGCGGGCGAGCGGTTCAACATGGGTCTGAAGTCCGACGGCACGGTCTGGACTTGGGGCGTCAATAACCGGGGCCAGCTGGGCAACAATGACAAGGGCGCCACCATTACAGCCAATGGCGCGGATCGTAACGTGCCGGTGCAAGTCCTGATTTCCGATGGTACTGCGCTGACCAACATCATCCGGGTGGCCGCCGGCGACAGCTTTGCCGTGGCTTTGGATGCAGATGGCCACGTCTGGACTTGGGGCGCCAATGACAAGGGCCAGCTGGGCGATGGCGGAACCGATGACCGGCCTTACGCCGATAAGGTGCTGGCCGGTGAACAGNCCGGCACCGTTGAACTGGAGGATATTATTGATGTTGCGGCCGGCGACAGCTTTGTGCTGGCGCTGGATAAGTACGGCTTTGTGTATGCCTGGGGCGCCAATGAANACGGCCAGCTGGGTACTTCNTCCANGGCTGAAATGGTGAGCACTCCCATAAAGGTCTGGGCCGGCGCCACCGCTACCGGCGTCAACGAGCAGGGCAGCGCCGTCAGCGGTTACCTGCGCAACGTCATCGCTGTGGCTGCCGGCGGCAGCCAGGGCGGCGCGATCCTGGACAACGGCACGGCTGTGACCTGGGGCAAGAACGAGCATATGCAGCTGGGCAGTGAGCTGTCCATCGGAAAATATCCTTGGGCCATGCCTGTGGCTGCCGGTGAGCAGATGGATCGCACATCGGTGACGGATCAGAGCGGGGATCGCTACCTCCATCGGGTGACCGAGCTGGAGATCGGCGATAACTCCGCGGCCTATCAGACCTCTACCNATCAGGCCGCCGGCGACGAGCACAGAGCGCTGCGCAGCGGCAAGCGGCCCGACCGGTTGGGCAACAGTACAGATATCCTGCGGCCGGCCTATGTAAGATACGCGGTCAACCATGACGGCCACACCGCCGGCGGGCCGGTGGAGGATGTGTATAAGGTCACCGTGGGCGGCAGCACCGGCGCCGTGGTCACCGGTCTGGCAGGCAGCGNNAGCGAGCGGGTCTACGCCTGGGGCTTCAATACCTCCGGTCAGCTGGGCCAGGAGTACTATTCCGGCCAGAATGCCACTGCCATTGCCGACGATAACACCACCGACGCACAGCGGGTTCGTGACACCGTCCAGCCCATGGACAATAACATCACATATATCGAGGGCGTCATCGACGTGATCTCGGGNGGCGAGCACACCACCTTCTATAAGAAGGACGGCACTGTGTTTGATGTGGGCCGCGGCACGGAAGGCCAGTTGGGCAACCGGGAATTCCAGAATGCGGCGCTGCCGGTGCTGGTGGATACTGCCTTCTATCGCGGCGTNGCCTTGGAATNGGCCGGGATCCGGCCTGTCGGAGGCGGCAGCTACGTGCGGGAATACGGCGTTACCGCACCCACTCCTTCGCCGGTACCTGACNACTTTNCCATCGANCTGTCTCAGGAGCTGGTCNTGGATGANATGAAGATTCCCGTGCGCTNTAACGTGGGCTTCAACCTTTATCAGGATCCCCGGTATGAGGCCATGACCGGCCAGCCCTTTACGATTCAGGCCACGGGTTCTGACGAGACCATCGGCCAGGTCAACNTGACCGGCACCAANATTGTTGTAACGCCGGCTAAGGACGCTGCAACGGGCCAGCCCACCAACAAGACGGGTATCATCACCGTGACGGTGACCTACACCGATCCCAACACCGGCGACGTGNCCAAGAGCGATTTNCGGGTGGNGATCACCGATAAGNATCTGACCGAGCCTATGGTGGCATCGGGCGGAAACTTCTCTCTGGCGGTGTCTCAGCACGGCGATCTGTGGGTTTGGGGCACCAACGATGAAGGTCAGCTGGGCACCGGGGATAACGTCAGCTATGAGTATCCCTATCAGCTGACGAATTTCCCCGCGGGCACTAAGTTCAAGGCGGTAGCCGNCGGCGACGCAGTGGCGGCTGCGCTGACGGATACCGGCAATATCTACGTCTGGGGCCGCGGCTATGGCAGCACGCCCACTCTGTTCATCTCTGCCAGCNCGACCTTTAAGCAGATCGACGCCCGGGGCGACCAGTTCATTGCTCTGGACGACACCCCCAACGGCAATGTGGTGACCTGGATGGCGGGCGAGACCGTAGGTACGCCGGCCATGGTGGGTCTGCCCGTGACCCAGGTGGCCGCCGGCCGGGAGCACTTCCTGGCGCTGAGCAACGGCCTGGTCTACGGCTGGGGCGACAATAGCAGATATCAGCTGAGCTCCGCCTATCCCGGGCAGTTGGCTGTTGGAGATCCCCGGGTCATTGGAACCCTGACAAACGTCAGCTCCATTGCAGCGGGCGACTATGTGTCCGCGGCCATTATGGGCGGCAGAGTCTATGCCTGGGGCGCCAACAACAACTATCAGGCCGGCGGCAGCGACAATACCCAGGATGTGACCGGGCCCACCCAGCTTTCCGGGCTGGAGATGATCAGCGAAGTGAGCCTGGGCACTGGATTTGGCATCGCCGTCACCGAGAGTGGCTACGCCTATGCCTGGGGCAATGCCAAGGACGGCCAGCTGGGCATCGGCACGGATACGAGAGGCGGCGTGGATTATACCACGACCACCGGCATCGACTATCGTGTCACGCCGGTGAACNTAAACAAGGGCGACACCNTTAACGCCAACGCTGCGCCTGAGCTGCAGAGCGTGCTGGCGCTGGATGCCGGCACCGGACATGTGGTGATGGTGCGGGCAGACGGCTTCGTCNACGCCTGGGGCAAAAACGACGGCTACAGCCTGGGCAGTCCCGAGGTGGCGCTGAACAAGATCGCGCCTGAGCCGGTACAGGTGGGCGACGCGGAGGCCAGAACTCTCATCATCCTGAAGGCGGAGCTGTTTGACGCCGCGGGCAATCCGAAGGGCACCTTCAGCATTCCCACCACTAACACGGACGCCTGGCTGTCCGCCATGAATGTGCAGATGGCTCCGGGCGATACGCTGACGGTGAAGTACAACACCACGGAGAACAACCTGGCGGAGACCTACCTGTCTGCCTTCAACCTGTTGGTGGACAGCCGGACGCTGTCTGTGCGCAATTTCGACGTGGTCAACGGCAGGGTGAAATGGTCTTCTGCCGACCAGAATCTGGNGACCATNAGCGAGAGCCTGAGACTGAACGGNGGCACCGCCACNCTCACCGCCGGCACCAGCTACTACGGAACGANGGTGGTGCGCTTTACCAATGAGGCCAGCGGCCACATTGGCACCATCAACATCACAGTGACCCAGGAGAGCGCACCCAGTGANGGTATCGCCGCNCCTAGGGTGGTGGCCGGGAAGNACTTCTCGGCGGCCCTGCGCAGCGACGGTACCGTCTGGGCTTGGGGTCTCAACACCTCCGGCCAGCTGGGCGACGGCACTNTCATCACCCGCAGCCAGCCCACTCAGGTGCNNGTGCAGAACACCACCACGCCTGGACTGCGCACTTACATTCAGAATATTGTTGCCANNGCCGCNGGCGAGGCCCACCTGGTCATGCTGGACAGCAACGNCAAGGTTTGGACCACAGGCAATAACGCCTATGGTCAGCTTGGCTATGGAAACGCCACCATGTACGCCGAGCAAGTGACTNACCTTGACNACTCTTTCNTTACCGNCNTCGCCGCCGGCGCCTATCATACGCTGGCGCTTACGCAAAGCACCGAGACCCACACCGGAGCCACCGGCAGCAGCATCCCGGCCGGCACCAACGGCACCCTGCGGCTGGGCGGCGAGGTCTACGCCTGGGGCAGCAACGACCATGGCCAGCTGGGCGTGAGCAATGTGGCGGGCATCGCCTTCACAGAGGTGCCGCAGCACGTGCTCAAGGGCCAGAGTGCTTCTGACAGCTACTATCTNAACAGCGTGGTCTCCGTCGCCGCGGGCGGCAGTTTCTCCATGGCTCTGCGCAATGACGGGACGGTCTACACCTGGGGCGAAAATACCTCCGGCCAGTTGGGCGACGGCANCACCCAGGATCGGGATCTNCNTGTTCAGGTGCACGAAGGCGCCATGCAGACCGGGACGGGCTTTGCCCAGAATGTGGTGGCCATTGCCGCCGGCGACCAGCACTCTGTGCTGCTGGTGCGCATCGAGACCGGTGCGGTGAGCCCGGGCGATTCTCTCAACATTCGCAGTGAGGTCTATACCATGGGTGCGAACAGCCATGGCCAGCTGGGTGTCTGGAGTACCCAGAACCTGACGGTCAACCGGACGCCCGTCCGTGTCCAGGGCACTGCGGACACTGGCGCGGGCGGCGCGCCCAACGGCGTGCTGGGCAGCACCGGTACCCAGTCCGGGGAAGAGGTCATCGTCGGCATTGCCGCCGGCACAGATCACAGCTACGCCATCACCAGCGGCGGCGACCTGTATGCCTGGGGCGGCAACGATAACGGCGAGCTGGGCATCACGAATGAGAGCTTTGTGGATGTGGAGGCGGAGGATCCGCGTACCACGCCTGTCAAGGTGGCCAAGGGCCTCAGCGTTTCCACCACTGATTTCATCAATAATGTGCGCAGTGTGGCGGGCGGCTATGAGCACAGCCTGGCGCTGAAAGCCGACGGCACTGTCTGGAGCTTCGGCCTGGGCACCGCCTGGCAGATCGGCGACGCCGAGAACCGCAACTATATCTATCCCNTCCAGNTCAACGCCCACGCGATGAACCTGATGGCGGCCGACTACATCTATACCGATACCGCCGCTACCGTGCAGTATGTCAACGGTGAGGAGATCATCCGCATCTGGGCCGATCAGACGGTGACTGTAAAGCTTTCTGACTTGCATGACCGTTACTTGAGAGGTTTCGAGCTCTATGACCGCAACGATGACAACGGCACAGTGGCCGGCCTGACCGATGTAAGCCAGTTGAGCATCCACGCCCAGGATAACGGTGCGCTGCTCAGCTGGAACACCAGCGGCNCGGAGCTGATCTTTACGCCTGACGCGGGCAAGANAGGCCGCACCAATGTGTCCATTGGATACACCGATCCCAATGGTAAGGTCTATCTGCTCATTCTGAATATCTCTGTGGCCCGGATCGCNGACCCGNCAAACAACGTTCAGCGGTATGAGGCTGACGTGGCCGCGCCGGCTATCGTGGGCGGTGCCCAGCACAACCTGGCACTGAAGAGCGACGGCGGCNTGTACGCCTGGGGCCTGAACAATGTGGGCCAGCTGGGCAACGGCAGCCAGAGCGACCACTCTTATCCTGCGCCGGTGGCGGCGGGCGAGCAGCAGGTCTACCGCTGCACCAGCTGCGGCGCAGTGCACGACAGCGCTATCGCTGCCGCCAACTGCCCGGACTGCACCGGAGCTACCACTTTGGTGGAGAGCAGCTATCTGGAGAACATCGTGGCCATCGCGGCCGGCACCAACTTCANNGCGGCACTGGATGCGGACGGNAACGTCTGGGTCTGGGGCTATGCCATCGGCATTGTGCAGAGCAATGTGCCGGTGCGGGCCAACTTTGTCAACTCTTATCTGGAAGACCACGCTACGCCGACCCATCCCTTCATCGTGGACATCGCCGCCGGCCAGGATCATATCCTGGCGCTGGACAGCGAGGGCACGGTTTGGAGCTGGGGCATGGACGATTACGGCCAGCTGGGTCAGGATGAGCCCACTGCCTATTCCGAAGCGCAGAGCAGCTACTATGTCGGCGTTCCCGCCCGTGTGGTGGGCGGCGAGGCCGCTTCTGAGAACTACAAGTATCTGGATCACGTGGTGGATATCGCCGCGGGCGCCAGCTTCAGCCNGGCCATCCGCAGCGACGGCTCCGTTATGGGCTGGGGCCGCAACAACGTCTACCAGCTGGGTCTGGATGTGGATACCTTTGGAAACGGCAAACTCACGGACAACAAGGACACGCTGAACCGTTACGCGCCTGTGTACTTGGAGGATAACGGCGGCGTGATGAAGGCCATTGAGGTCTCTGCCGGCAAAGAGCACGGTGCGGCCTTGATGATGGACGGCACTGTGAAGATGTGGGGCAGATACTGGCTCTACAATTACTGGTATATCTCCGAGAGAAACTATTACAGCGCTGATGTGTATCAGAGCTACACCAAACCTGAATTTGTAGTGGACGCCGCCGGCAACGTGCTGACGGATGTGGTATCCATCTCCTCCANCCTGAACACCGACCATGCCCTGAGGAGCGACGGCACCGTGTGNAGCTGGGGCAGCTATGTCTACGGCGAGCGGGGCGACGGACTTTACCAGGGCAGACNGCAGAACGATCAGGGGATCGATATGGCCGCCTATCCTGCCCTCCAAGGCCAGTCCCCCAGCGCCGACGCCAACGGCGCGATGAACAACATCGTTCTGCTGGCTTCGGGCGACTACACCACCACGGTCATGAGTGGGGATGGCTNTCTGTACAGCTGGGGCCGCAATGACTATGGTGAAGTGGGCAATGTTTCCACCANTNANNNCAGCACCTTGANCAACAGCGAGGGCGGCGCGGATAACCGCACTGTGTACCGCTATGGCAGCACGGTAGAGTCTCCCGTCTATGTGGGCGCCCGTCCGGGCAACCTGCTCCAGATCACCACCGGCGCGCTGACTGCCACCAGCAGCACAGANGCTGCGGCGATCAACAACCCCGCAAACGGCACGCGTGGCAAGGCACAAACCTTTACAGGCGATTNGCCTGTTATGGTGGAGATGACCTCTGGTCAGANACTGACCATCGACGCCACCAAGGTGGAGGAGGAGGTCTATCCCGGCACCAATCTCCTGCACAGCATGGTGACGACCGGTGAGACGGTGGACGCGATGGGCGTGGTTCGCAAGACCCTGGCGGATCAGTCCGCTAACCTGACCTGGTACTCCTCCGACGAGAGCATCTTGAAGGTGAGTGATAACAATGGCCAGGGCACGGTGACCATCACGCCCGCTANTGCGGCCGAGCCTACCANNGGACGCTGGGNTACCGCCACCATCTATGCGGTGGATAAGGTCACCGGGTACTGGGGCTCCTTCCGGGTGACGGTCTTCAATGAGGGCCTGAACACCGACCTGGATCCCATTGTGACCAATGCCGCCATCTTTGCCGGCCGGGATATCGCTTACGCCATCCAGCAAAACGGCACTGTCTGGGGCTGGGGCGAGAGCGCCAATAACTTCCTGGGCGTGGATCCCACCGGTTCTTCCGCGCACACCTCCGCCTCCGCTTTCACTTGGAACTACTTCGATGTGGCCACAATGACCGCCAATTCGACGGCTGCCGGCGACTTCTGGGATGTTCTGGCCACGTATGCCGCCAATAACGGCTACCCCGGCCTGCCCATCATCACCGGCCTCGGCCCGGTGGGTCAGACTCTGGGCAGNATCGATCGGCCTGAGACGCTGAACCGTTCCGACTACNCCCTGGTGCTGAGCAGCACNGCGGCGACAGCTTTGAACGGCTATAGTTCCNTGCCTGTGGTGGCCATTATGGACGACCCCGCCGGCTCCATGAGCGGTGTGATGACCAGTATCTCTATCAATGAGAACATGCTGGCCATTGCCGACAATACATTCTCTAATGCCAACATCACCAATGTGACCTGGAAGGCCGCGGATATCGGCAACGGCTATGCCAACGCCACCGCCTTCCCCGGCACGGTGGTGAGCGTCAGCATGGATCGAAGCCTGGATAGCATGGAGGCCCAGATCCAGGGTTACTTCCCCGCTGCCACCATAACCTATACCTCCAGCGCAAATGTGGTAGACGGCGGCGGCCTCAACGGCTATTACGATACGCCCACTCAGATCGCCGGTATCAACGGCCACGGTATGCTGGGCGACATCACCAATAGCTATAACGACGCTATTGTGGATATGGCAGTGAGCAAGAGCGCCAGCGGCAACTATCATGTGNTGGCTCTGTCGGCCTATGGCGATCTGTTTGCCTGGGGCTACAACGGCTACGGCCAGCTGGGTGACGGTTCTACCAACAACTCCAGCGTGCCCATCCGGGTGCTGGCCGGAGACAGCCCCTTCTGGTACACCTACGATGAGGTGAACAACGTCCGGCACTATATGAGCGACTATACGACCGGCGCTGTGCGCTATCTCACCGGCGTGGTGGACATTGCCGTGGGCGACAACCACTCCATCGCGCTGCTTCAGGATGGCAGCGTACTGACCTGGGGCAACGGCAGCATGGGCCAGGGCGGCGACTATGACGTCCGGACAGTGGCTTACCACACCATGCCGCGGTACACCTGCATTGGCGGCAGCGTGGGCGACAGAGGACATCTGAACAACGTTATCGCGGTCTCCGCTGTGGGCGACCTGAGCGGCGCCCTGCGCTCCGACGGTATCGTGTTCGTTTGGGGCGACAACGCCAGCGGACAGATCGGCGACGGCACCACCCTGTCNANGCNCTTCCCCAACCCGGCCTCCATCAGCCGGGGCACCTATAACGACTCCTNCGCCGTCGGCCTGACCGACGTGCTCANGCAGATCGTGGAGTTTGANCTGGGCGTGGATCATGTCCTGGCCCTCCAGGGCGAGGTGGACGCCACCAACGCCCTGCGCACCAACCAGAGCGTCTGGTCTTGGGGCGTGAACACGGACAGCCAGTTGGGACGCGACAGCNCCAGCAACAGTCCCAACACGGTGGCCGGTGTGGTGAACAACACCGACCTGGGCAGCGCGGCGCAGATCCAGAAGATCGCCCATGTCTCCGCCGGCGGGATGCACTCCCTGCTCCTCACCGAGGACGGCAAGGTCTGGGCCTGGGGCGACAACTCCAGAGGCCAGCTGGGTATCTATGACGGCAATGACAAGGAAGGCGTCTTGACGNCTGCCAGCAAGCAGGCCGACTATATCACGCCTGTTCAGGTGAAGGCCGGCGACAATGCCTTCAAGCTGGCCGACGGCTCTCTGGCCAAGCAGCTGGAAGGCATCCGGGCCATCCAGGCGGGCTATGACCATAACATGGTGGTCAACGACGAAGGCTATGTCTACTCTTGGGGCGACAATAGCAAGGGNGAACTGGGCGACTTCGAGGTAGTGGAGAAGANCTCCCCGGTGCAGACCGGCTTCCAGCAGTACCGCGCCCTGGAGCCTGTGAAGTCCTGGCTCTNCAAGAACGGCGTCCTGGCGCAGACCTACGAGCGGGGCAAGAATCCCGAGCCGCCNCTGGAGGTGACNCTCCACCTGGGGATCAACGGCGTCAGCGTCTCGGACACCTATATCATGGATGAGAGCGCGGGCAACATGGAAGAGGTCTTCTACAAGGGCTACAACCTCTTCAGCGACACTGAGCACAAGGACGTGACCAAGCACCCGATCTCCTTCATCAGCGCGGACGATACCGTGGCTAAGGTCTACCGGAGCAGTACTGATACAAATCAGATCATTGTGGAGCCCACGGGCTTCGGCCGTACNGTCATNACCTTCTGGGTGGATTCCACCGACGGTTACCGCTACTCCGGCGCCCTGCTGGTCATCGTGCCCGAGGACTCCGACAAGGTCGNGCCNATGNCCGCCGCCGGCCGTGGCTTTACCCTGGCGCTGAAGAGCGACGGTACCGTTTGGGCCTGGGGTGACAACACCTATGGCCAGTTGGGTACCGGAGACGGCTTCGACACCCCGGCCAACAGGACAAATACCACGATCAACCGTGCGCGGATCTCGCCGGTTCAGGTCATGATCCCCGAGACGGAGAAGGTCACCTATATTGCGGCAGGCGGTTACCATGGNCTGGNGGTGACCGAGAGCAGCCGGGTCTATGCTTGGGGCCGCAATGAGGACGGCCAGCTGGGCGACCTGACCAACGCCAACCGCTCCATGCCCGCCCTGGTGACGGGTCTCAACCAGACCTCGGCTACTCTGGACGGCGTGATCCAGGTGGCGGCAATGGACTATACCTCCATTGCCATGTTCGAAAACGGTTATGTGGCCACTTGGGGCCGCAACACCTCCGGCCAGATGGGCGACAACACCGGTTCCAGCAAGAATTACCCAGTGCGGCTGAGAGGCTACAAGGGCGGCGGCTACATGAATAATGTCATGGGCATCACCGCCGGCGACGACTTCGGCGCCGTGGTGCGTTCCAACGGCAGCGTTTACACCTGGGGCGTTGGCTCCAACGGCCAGCTGGGCAACGAAAATATCCTGAACAAGCTGGCCCCTGTCCAGGTGTTCAACCGGGATACCCTGGTGGACAGCAACGGCACCTACCTGCTGAACATGATCGCCATCGCTGCTGGCGGACGGCACATTGTCACCCTGAACCGGGACGGCGAGATGTATGCCTGGGGCGCCAACGACTTCGGCCAGCTGGGCAACAACAATAAGGGCGTGGACACCACCGCCCCGGTGCGGGTGCTGGACGCCAGCACCGGCGCGAACCTGAGCAATATCACCTACATCGCCGCAGGCGGCGATCATTCTGTGGCGCAGAGCAAGAAGGATGCGGGCGGCCACAACACGATCTATACCTGGGGCGACAATGCCAACGGCGAACTGGGTGTGGGCATCGTCACCATGACCGACACGGCCATGGCCACCGCCAGCTCCTTCAGCGACGCCAGCGGCAGCGGTCTGTTCGATCCCAGCCACGGCACCTTCTTCAGCAATTACGACCACATTGCATATCGGATCAGCGCGGGCCACGAGCACACGGTGGTCATGGCTGACGACGGCTACCTCTACACCTGGGGCGACAACGCCAGAGGCGGTCTGGGCAACGGTACCGCCACCGACAGCGGGATCCCGGAGCGTGCCGGTCAGCGGGAGGAGGNCATCCTGGTCTACGATCCCGGCATGACTATCTCCGGCGGCGTGGTGACCCCCTCCGCGGAGACCACGGATATCTCCGCCCTGGGCACGGTGACTGTGGGTACGGCCGCCACCTTCGATACCTCCAAGATCTATCTGCGGCAGTATCTGGGCCTGCAGATGTTCAACACCGAAAATGAAGCGGTGGCGATCAACCCGGCCAATATCACCGTGGAAGTTCTGGATCCCAGCCTGATCACTGTGACCAACAGCGGCACGATCTACACCTTCCGGGCNACGGCGGTGGATCGCTTTGGCCACACCATGATCCGNTTTACCTATACGGATAATGGCCATACCTATCACCTGCTGATGCCGGTGAGCGTCATCGACAGCGNCAAGAACGGCTCCGCCCAGTCTGTGTCTGAGGTGAAGGCGGGCCACGCCCACTCGGCGCTGGTCAAGCCCGACGGAACGGCCTGGACTTGGGGCAAGAACGACTATAAGCAGCTGGGCGACGGCACTGAGACCAACCGCTTCTTCCCGGTGCAGGTGGACGCCACCAACGCCAGAAGCGGCGACCAGCTCTCCGGCATCGACGCCGAGGGCAACAGCATTGTCGCGCTGACCAATATCGTCTCCGTGGCCGTGGGCGGCAACCACACCCTGGCCCTGACCAGAGACGGCTATGTGTACGCCTGGGGCCGCAATGACCGGGGCCAGGTGGGCAACGGCGCGAATATCAGCGTGGCGGCCAATGAGACTGCCGAGCTGGGCCTGGTCGTTCTGGGCGCGCAGACGCCCGGCGCCGCAGGAACGGACGCTGAAAATTATCTCCACGATATCGTGGCCATCGCGGCAGGGTATGACTTCTCCCTGGCGCTGGATAAGTACGGCTATGTGTACGCCTGGGGCGACAGCCAGTACGGCCAGTTGGGCAACGGCTTCTTTAATGAGCTCAACTCTACCGCCAAGGTCTACGGCGTATCCGCTCCGGTGCGGGTCATCAATGGCATCGCCGCCGGCCCCAACGATCCCAACAGCGCTTACAACTGGCTTGCCCATATCGTGCAGATCTCCGCGCTGGATNACCATGTGGNGGCCCTGCGCGCTGACGGCACTGTGGTGACCTGGGGCAAGAGCCGGGAAGGCCAGCTGGGCATCAGCCTCACCTCTCCCGACGTGCCTGCCCAGGAGGACAATGTCTCTGTGCCCAACATTGTCCGCTCCGGCGAGAATCCCGCCACTGTGGGCGTGACCGGCACCAACGAGTTCTTCTACAATGCCATGGACGTCTCCGCCGNCGGCAACAATGNCGNAGCGCCCACCGGNGACGGGGCATATACGATGATCCTGACCATTGACGGNAACGGGGATCGCGCCATCTACGCCGCAGGCGACAACACCTACGGCCANTTGGGCAGTCTCTTTACCGGAACCGGCTCTCACGTGCCGGTGAAGGTGCTGGATCAAAACACTACCATTCAGCTGTTCGGCACTGCGACGACCACGTTGGGCATGGAAGGGGAGGCACTGGTGGATATCTCCGCCGGCGGCCACCACGGCCTGGCCCGTACCAACGCCAATTATGCCTACACCTGGGGCGACGGCTCCCTGGGCCAGATGGGCGACAGCAGCTTCAACTCCAGCGTTGTGGCCAAGCGTGTGCTCAAGGGCGAGTACGAGCAGTTCAACACCAACTATGTCTATCTGGAAGGGGTGCGGGACATCTCNGCCGGCGGCGACTACACCCTGACCATCAACATGTATGACAGCAACCATGTGGCCAACTATCCCGCTGAGCTCAACGACGGCCAGTTCGGCTATGTCTGGGCCTGGGGCCTCAACACCGCCACCAGCGCCGCAGACGATGAGACCATTACCGGTCAGTTGGGCGTGATGAGCAATACCCGGGTGAATCTGCCCAGCCAGTCCGGCGCCCGGGAGNGCCTGAACCTGGTCTTCGACTACATCGAGATCGCGACCATGAACGGCACCAGTGTCTCCGGCATTACCGCCGCTTACGGCGTGCGGCCCGGCGGCGCGGCGCCGGGCACCAGCCTGGAGGCCAGCTCCGGCATCAGCCCTGTCTTCGCACAGGATGAGGTGCTCAGCAGCATAAACGTGGCCTACACCGACAGTGTGGTCATCTTCCGGGACAACACCCACCTGGAGTACAACAGCGGCTTCGCCCTTTACCCCGTAGTGAAGAGCCTGCCCACCACCACCGAGGCGTGGACGAGCGTGTCCTCCGCCACTGACGTGGCCACGGTGAGCGATTATCCCAGCGCGGGCAACAAGCAGGGCATCATCATCAAGGCCGCTGTGCCCAACAAGGAGGATATCTCTACCATCACCGTCTCCTCCGCCTACAAAAATGGCACCGCCTATCTGGACGGCGATCATGTGGTGGGTACGCTCCTCTCCGCTCCCTATGCCGACGGTGAGCTGCTGGAGGGCGTCTATACCGGCACCCTGGGCATCAAGTACCAGGGCGGCGGCGACGTGATCGTGCCCACAGTGGTTACCGGCCACGACTTCACTGCCATCCTGGATGAGGAAGGCTATGTGTGGGTCTGGGGCATGAACCGCTACGGCGTGCTGGGCCAGGGCAATACCCAGGGCGCTCAGGGCTACAGCGAATATAACGCCGGCGGCGACGGCTACACCGCCGGAACAAGCGTGTCCACCGTGAATCCCCAGCGGGTACGCATCGACGACAATACTTACCTGGGCGACCAGCTGGTGATGAACAAGGGCGTTATGGTGCCTGACCGGATCNCCACCATTGCCGCCGGTGAGTACCATATGGTGGCTTTGACCCAGAGCGGCCGCGTGTGGACTTGGGGCCGCAACGAAAGCGNCCAGCTGGGCAACGGCAACCAGAACGACCAGGGCTATGCCGTGCCCGTTCTGGCCGGCGACCAGGAGACCTACATCTGCGNCGACTGCGGCAACGTCTACTACAGCATTCCCGCCTCCGGNACCTGCAGCTGCNANNGCGAGCTTAGNCGCAGCCCCTATCTGGAGAAGATCCAGGGCCTGGCCGCAGGCACCAGCCACACCTTGGCGCTGTCTGAGACCACCGAGTTCTGGTCCTGGGGCTCCCATCAGTACGGCCAGCTGGGCGCCCGCCAGTACCCCGACAATGTGAAGAGCACCCAGCCGGTGAAGGTTCGCGGCTACCTGGCTGAGGGTTATCTGTCCACCGTCGTTATGGTGGCTGCCGGCGGCAACAGCTCCGCTGCCCTGCTGCTGGACGGTTCCATCTGGGCTTGGGGCCAGAACGACCACGGCCAGATCGGTATCGACACCACGACCAACCAGGGCACGCCCGCTCGCGTCCATAAGGGTCTGANCACCAACAGCTCCGGCCTGTACCTGGAGAAGAACAGCTATGTCTCCGTGGGCTACGGTCACATGCTGGCCGTCCAGACCATTCCCGCCAGCGAAAGCGCCACCGGCCTGCAGCAGCAGTTTGTCTACGGCTGGGGCGACAACTCCCTGGGCCAGCTCTCCCTGGAGGGCGGCGCCGTCGCGGCCGACTATGTCTCCCCCAAGTATGTCATCACAGTGAACAACCAGTACCTGGGCGAGGATCTGGCCTACGGGGCCATCAACCGTGTGGCCGCAGGCAACAAGTTCTCCCTGGCCCTCACCGCTGACGCCCGAGTTCTGTCCTGGGGCCTGAACAACGTGGGCCAGCTGGGCAAGGGCGGCGGCAACACCGCCGACCAGCCGCTGGCGGATCTGATCTCCGCCGGCGAGACCGCGGTGAACACCATCGACGGCCTCACCCATGCCTCCNGCGGCACCGGACTGAACACTACCGGCATGAAGACCCCGGAGACCTCCGGCAATCTGTCCAACATCCGGGCCATCGCCGCCGGCTATGACCACGCCGGAGCTATGCGCTTCGATAACGTCTCCACCGCCGGGGTCAACTTCGGCTCCTTCATCAACACCTGGGGCGACAATACTTACGGCGAGCTGGGCGTCTACACCCAGACCTCCGACTACTACTCCGCGGCCCATGATCCCACCCAGTCGGGCCGGGTGTATACCGACACCTACGCCTANTCCACAGAGCCTGTTTACGCCGGCTACCGGTACCNGAGCTACGTCTGGGCCGACCACGCGGNGGAAGAGACCCTGGGCGCCGCCGCGGCCAGCGCNGCCTTTGCGGCNTCCGNCGGTTCCCTTATCAACGGCTCGGCNTACAACCCCACCGCCACCGGCATGTCCCGGATCACCAACGCCTCCACCGGAACGGCTACCGACTCGGGCTGGATGCACCGTCTGGCCAGCGACAAGCAGCTGCGGCTGGAGCTCAGCCGCTGGCTGGTGATGCCCGGAACCAGCGTCAACAACCGCATGAAGCTCATCGACAACGGCATGACCTACGAGGTCAGAGCCTACTCCATGGACGAGAACGTGGCCGTAGTGGAGCAGGATCCCGCCGACGGCAGCTGGATCGTCAAGCCCTCCGGNCTGGACGAGTTCNGCACCGTGGCCATCGTCTTCGCCACCTATGAGAAGGCCAGCGGCCAGCGGGTGGCCCAGAGTGTTCTCCAGCTGTCCATTTACGAGGCCGGCCGGGTNGCCACGCCNATGGTGGTCAGCGGTAAGAACCACACTCTGGCCCTGCGGGCCGACGGCACCGTCTGGGCCTGGGGCTCCAACGTCTACGGACAGCTGGGCATTGGTTATAACATGGAAAGCCGCTTGAAGCTGTACCGGTATTCAGTTGGCAACAGTCATTACTGGAGCGAAACAGTTACCGTAGTGAAAGACTCCCAGGGCATTACCGCCCTGCGCTCCTTTACCACACCGCAGCTGGTGGTGGGCGGCGTCCAGACCGGCGACAACAACCTGCCGCTGAGCAATATCGTGGCCATCGCCGCCGGCGGCGACGCCAGCTACGCCCTGGATTCCAGCGGCCGGGTGTGGAGCTGGGGTCTCAACATCCACGGCGAGCTGGGCAACGGCGAATACCTCCAGGTCTATTCCTGGGGCGAGTCTGACANGCCCGCCGGCCACGGCGCCCACTATGTGCGGGAGGNTCCCAACCAGTACGCCCCCGTGGCGGTGCTGGGGGTGGGCGGCTCCGACCAGCTGACCGATGTGGCCTCTATCTCCGCCGGCCGGGACTTTGCCATCGCCCTGCGCAACGACGGCTCCGTGGTCTACTGGGGCAATAGCGNCGGCTATGAGTCTCAGATCATAGACCGCCCCATGACCGATTACACCACCTACAGCNGCAAGNGCAACTTTGACATCTNGCATGCCGCCCAAANTTCGTACTATGCCGAAGCCCCCTGGCCCAACATTGCCAGTCACGCCACCAGTACGGCCCGAACCTTTGAGGAGCACTACCTCATGCGGGCGGGCGACGGTATTGCCNGCACCCGGACGAACCACGCCTACAGCAACGGGAGCGGTAGCAGGGGCTGGCATGGATATGGCACGTGTTACTACTATACCATGGACAATATCTACCATACGGCGCCCACCGTGGTGCTGGGCCCCGGCGGCACCGGCCGGTTGGGCGACTCCACCGGCGCCTTCAATACCGCCGGACTGTCCACCGGCAACCTCACCGCCAAGGTGACCAAGCTGGCCGCCGGAAACAACTTCTCCGTGGCCCTTCTGGCCGACGGAACGGTGTACACCTGGGGTCTCAACAGCGTGGACACGGTGGAGCGTACGATGGTGAGCCAAAACGGCGGATGGACTCGCTATGTGTCCCGTACCGTGAAGGAGACGCCCACCGGTCAACTGGGTGACGGCACCTATTATAACCGGATCTACCCGGTACAGGTGCGCGCCGGCGAGCAGNACAACGGTACCAACTATCTCCAGGACATCGTGGACATCGCCGTGGGCGACTACCATGTCATCGCCCTGGATTCCACCGGTACCGCTTATGGCTGGGGCCTCAACGACAACGGCCAGCTGGGCGACGCCACGGTGAACTGCTCCAACCTGCCCGTGCGGGTAGACTTCACCGACTATCTGGATACCATCAATGGCGGCANGGCCCAGGCCCGGGTCTACGCCGGCGGCAACAGCTCCATGAGCCGCGACGCCGACGGTAAGGTCTATGGCTGGGGCGACAACGCCAACGGTCAGCTCTCCTCCGCCACGGTGAACGCCACTACCGCCCACTATGAGATCCCCCAGGGCGACAGCGTCAACTATAACTACATCGACCACGACCGGGATTACGACGCCGCCATCCGCTCTGACGCTACCGGCGACGAGCCCTTCGAGCTGGCGCTNGAGCTGGATGTGAACACCCGCNCCTCCGTCATTTACCGGGCCGACGGCACGGTTTGGGCCATGGGCACCTCTGACGCCGCAGCTCTGTCCGGCGATTACGCCATCACCGGCTCCCGGGGCACTCTGGGCGACAGTTACAACCGTGCTGCCGGTCTGCCCACCCGGGTAGGTATGGAGGACAGCAACTCCCTCGTCCTGCCCAATATGCGCATCGAGGACAGCAGCGGAAAGACCACCGATCTGGACTACGACGCCAACGGACTTGGCGTAACGCCCATCCGCATCAAGGAGAGCGAGAAGCTGGAGATCACCATGCTTAGCATGGGAACGGTTCTTGACCCCCTTGCGCCGCCGACCACCTCCGTCACCGAGCCCACCAGCGGCACGGCGGAGAGCAGCGACGTCACCACTACAGAGACCCGGCTGGACGGCACCATCATCACCACCCGGACAGTGGTGAACGACGACGGACTGACCGACAGAGTGACCCAGACCTGGGTCACCACGGCCAACAGCGGCCCCAACCGTTACTTTACGCCCGGCTTCAACCTGGCTGAGTTTGAGGGGATCCGCGCCACCGGCAGAGAGGCCATTGACAGTACCACCCTCAACGACAGCGGCCTCACCGTCATCTCCTCCAACGAGGATATTNTCACCGTGGAATATAACGCCGCCGGCANTACGGTTACCTTCACGCCTGTGCCCGACGCATTTGGTACGGTGACAGTGATGATCCGCCACGACGCCACCAACACCACCCGTATGCTCCGGGTCGTGGTGATCCCCGAGGTACCCAACTCCAACGAGAAGATCGCCGCCCCCAAGGTGGTATACGGCTCCAGCGCCGACGGCGACTTCGCCCATGCGGTGGCCCTCATGGCCGACGGTACGGTCTGGACTTGGGGTAACAACAGCTACGGCNAGCTGGGTGACGGCACTTCCGGCGCCAACGCCTATGAGTATGAGCCCATCCAGGTTCGCGGCGCCAACAACCTGGGTTATCTGAAGGATATCGTGGATGTGGCGGCCGGTATGGACACCAGCTTCGCCATCGCCAGTGACGGTACCGTCTATGCCTGGGGCCGCAACAGCTATGGCCAGCTGGGTATTGGCAGCACGGACGATACGGCGTATCCTGTGGCGATTTCTGACAGAAAGTTCGTCCAGCTCTCCTCCGGCAGCTACCACACCCTGGCGGTGGACGAGGATGGCCGGGTATGGGGCTGGGGCCTCAATGACTACAGCCAGGTGGGCTGCGATACCCGCGCCGCCAACTACACTGTGCCGGTGCGCGTAGCCCGCATGGGTCAGATCAACGTCCCCGCGGACAATGACCGGTATCTGGACAATATCATCGCCGTGGAGGCGGGCAACCGCACCTCCGCCGCCCTCATGGCCGACGGCACCGTTTGGACTTGGGGCGCCATCTACACCGGTTCCGCCTGGAGTTATGATGTGGGCGACGTTGCGGGCAAGCGCAACGGGACGAACCTGGAAAACAGCCGTGTTTCCTATTCGGCCTCCGGCTATCAGCGCACGCCCATGCCTGTGAAACGGCCTGTGGAGAGTGCCTATACCGGAAACGGCATCTTCCTGCGGGACAGCATGGAGATCGCCGCCGGCTCCAACGGCAACCACATCTTGATCCTGAATGCCAACAATGTGGCTGAGACGACTCAGAATAACAAGATCGTCAAGGATACGACGCCTGTGATCTATGCAATCGGCNCCAACGATTCCAACCAGTTNGGCGATCTAACGGCGGGCGCCAGCTCCACCCTGCCCGTCCGGGCCGCCGTTCTCCACAACGCGATGGATCCCGATGANCGCATCGCCNNTGTGGCGGCGGGTGGCGACCAGTCCGGCGTTCTGCTCCAGGGCGGCAAGGCCATGGTCTGGNGCTGGGATAAGATCGATCCGCCCAAGACCGCGCCTGTGACTACTGCCTCTCAGGGCGTCGAGACCATCAACGATAATACGACCTACAGCTTCGACCTGGCGCCCAGCGCCGCTGTGGTGGTCAAGCCGGACGGCACCGCCTGGACTTGGGGCTCCAACGCCAAGGGCCAGTTGGGCGCCAGCAAGGAGGACGAGACCTTTACCACCGTGACCCCGGTGCAGGTCAGCTATGCCCAGGCCAACAGCAGCCGGCTGAACCTCCAGAGCGTTCTGGCTCTTGAGCTGGCCAACATGAATGTGGATCGTGAATACCAGGCTCCCTNTACCGNGACCCTGTACAACGGTAAGGAGACGGTGAAGATCGACGACACCAAGATCATGATCGAGAAAATGGACTCCTTCAACCTCCTGGCCGCCGCCGCTTGGATCGCGNTGGACGACAGCCAGAGNAGCCGGCTGCGCTACTACACCACAAAGGAAGATGCGGTGGAGTTTGCCGGCCACACCAGCAACACGGCTACCATCGACTGGAGCGAGGCCAAGGACGGCATGACCATGAACGTGGTGGTGGAGCTGCTGGCCGCGGACAATGTGACTGTGGNNCAGAGAGGCGAGTTCCGCCGGTCCATTAAGAGCGACGACATGGGCAGCCACAGCACCACCGGCGATACCATCAAGGCCATCGCCGATCCCGTGGTCATCGCGGGCGAGAACTTTACCGCCGCCCTGCGTGCTGACGGCACGGTCTGGACTTGGGGCAAGAACACTGACGCAAGTGTGGATTATCTGGCCAGCGGTACCGACAAGGGTGAGAGCGTGGTCNTCGTACCCACGCAGGTGCGGGACNAGAGCGATCCCACCGGGTTCCTCACCGGCGTGACCCAGATCGCTGTGGGCGACAACTTCTTCCTGGCGCTGNAGGGCGCNGAGGAGACGGTGGCCAGCTACAACTACTGTCCCAGCCATGGCCGGGACGAGGTGACGCCGGTGGGCGATCCCTGCCCCATCTGCGGCAAGGCCATNGAAACGACCGTCAACAAGGCCCTCTGGAACGGGACCGTGGTGGGCTGGGGCTTCAACCAGAACGGTGAGCTGGGCAACAATGCCCAGGACAATGTGACGGGTACGCCCTCTATCACCGTCCAGCGGCTGGGCGACATCAGCAACCCGCAGACTCTGGGCACTGAAACCAAGTATCCCGAAAACAGCGCCGCCTTTATCAACGGCGTGACCAANNTCGTGGCCTCCAGCGACCATGCCCTGGCCCTGATGTATGACGGAACGGTCATGGCCTGGGGCAACACGGCCGACGGCAAGCTTGGNCGGGATAAGATGAACATGGGCGTATTCGCCTCTGCCGAGATCGTGAAGACCAATGGCGTGGACGATCTCGCGACCTCTGATAAGTACACATTGCTGAAAAAGACGGACGGCACCATCTGGGCCATGGGCGATAACGCCGATGGACAGCTGGGACAGAGGCCCGTCGGCGGCAGCACGCCCATTTCCAAGGCCACCCTGCCCCTGCAGGTGGTCAAGGCCCTGGACGGCACGGCCCTGAGTGACATTGTCGCGGTGGAGGCCGGCGAGAAGTACGCCCTGGCGCTGGACGCCGCGGGCAAGGTCTGGGCTTGGGGCACTGTGGACGGCGCGGCTACAAACGGTGCGGTGGAAGTGGATCTGACCGCTGTAACTGCTGGGGAGCACATCTACCACATCTATGTGCGGCACGATTCCCTGGCGCTCATCGCCACGGACGGCACGGTCTATACCTGCCAGAAGGGCAGCGAGGCGCNGATCCTGACCCAGGTGACTGCAGGCCAAGCGGCCCTTGGCGCCACAGAGAATACAGATCCTCTGGAGGACGCCCTCTTCGCCTCCGCCAGCGGCAGCCATACGATGATCGTCACCAACAACGGCTCTGTATATGGCCTGGGTGAGGATGACTACGGTGAGCTGGGCGACAAGGATGGCGACAACACCTTGAACACGGGCCGCCTCAATGAAAGCGCCAAAACTGAGCTCAACCGGGCGGTGGCCCACCTGGCGCAGATCGTGCCCACCACTTATACCTNTACGAACAGCAGCGCTACCACGACCTCCGGCAGCAACGAGACCATGGAGTTCGTCATACTGGACGACGAGACGCTGACCTTTGCCAACGAGCTGCGGACGACCGCGGCCAGCTTCGAGCTGCTCCATTATCCCACCATGAAAGCGCCNAAGGGTAACGTGGTCTATACGGTGGTGGGCGGTGAGGCCCTTGCCGACGGCTCCGGCACGGAGACCGACCTGGTCACAGTGACCTATACCGGCACCATCACCTCGAAGAAGAATGTGTCCGGTGTGGCCATCGTGGAGGTCAAGGAGACCGATCCGGATGACGGAACCACGGCTGTGGGGATCCTGACCATCTATGTGAACCGGAAGCCCACCGACGATACCCAGATCAATCAATTCGCGCCTATGGTGGCGGCCGGCGACGGCTTCACTCTGGCGCTGACGGCGGCCGGCCAGCTCTACAGCTGGGGCGACAACGCCGACGGCGTGCTGGGCTGGAATACGGCCGGCGCGACTTACAGCGAGAGCTTTGGGCCTGTGAACTTCAACATCAGCCCGATACCGACCATTCGGTATATTGCAGCCGGCCAGCGTCACGCTCTGGCTGTGGATACGGATGGCAACGTGTGGGCCTGGGGCTTCAATGGCCATGGCCAGCTGGGCACCGGCGACACCATCAACTATGTGATCCCCCAGATGCTGGCGTGGGATCAGGGCATTGGCACTTCCACCACTTATGCCTTTGGGAAATATCCCATTGTGGCAGTGGCCGCGGGCGATGACCACAGCCTGGCGCTGGACGCCAACGGCCAGGTCTGGGCCTGGGGCGAGAACACTTACGGCCAGGTGGGTGTGTCCGACCTGACTGACAGGACTGTGCCGGAGCAGGTCTACGGCTTCTCCAGCAGCATCAAGCAGCTGGAGGGCGAGAATACGCCCTATCGTCTGGACAGCGTGACTGCCATCGCCGCCGGCGGCCGGCACTCCGTGGCCCTGACGGAAAGCGGCGCAGTGTATACCTGGGGCGNCAATGACAAGGGTCNNCTGGGCATCGGCGAGACAGNGGGACATCGGGCCAACTATCTGCCCAGAGAGATCCTGTCCGGCTCCATTACCTGGGGCGAGGATGCGGCGGAGCATGATGACCTCTATGCCTTCAGCCATGATTTCCGGGCGGTGGACATCGCCGCCGGGGAGGATCATACCCTGGTGCTGACTGACGAGGGCACGGTCTACGCCTTCGGCTACAACTACATGGGCCGTCTGGGCCTGGGCGACGAGACAGACCGCTACTATCCCGCGCCTGTAGTGACTACCAACAATGTGGAGCTGGAAGTCCTCACTGGTGTGACCAGCATCTCCACCGGCCGGGCCGGTTCTTATGCCACGACGGCGGACGGCATGGTGTACACTTGGGGCGAGAACACCTACGGTCAGCTGGGCAATGGCGCCACGGCCAACAAGACGGTGGCCATGGCNNTGCCGTACCGGGTCATGCCCGGCGACACCGAGGGCAACTTTATGGACAACATCCGCCAGGTTGTGGGCGGCAGCGACCACACCGTGATGATCCGCAATGACGGTTATGTGATGACCGCCGGCCGGAACGAGCACGGTCAGTTGGGTCTGCCCATTGCCGACTATTCCAGCGTCAGCGTTCCCACCATTGTGGGCAATGACGGCGTGACCGGCTTCAACGCCGACGTTCTGGTGAATGGCGTGATGGTACCGCCGCCCGCCGGAGGCACCATCAACGGTCAGGTGATCAACATTACCAACACCCAGCGCGTGGATGTGCGNAATGTGGTCATTACCACGGCCGGTTCCGGACTGAACCTGTTTGGCATGCTGTCCAACACCACCGAGGCCCNCCCGGCAAATGTGAAGCTCACTGCGGACAGCGGCATTGTGGAGATCGAGGAAGCGGCGGCCGGTATATTCACCATCACGCCGGTCGAAGATGCCGTGGGCGCCGTGGTCATTACGGTGACCGACCTGGCCTCCGGTCAGAGCCTGAGCTTTACCCTGATCATCGGCAAGCTCAACGATCAGATCTCACCGGAAGACGTTATCGAGTATAACTTCACCGATCCCATGCTGGTGGCCGGCGACGCCTTCACCCTGGCCCTGCGGGCCGACGGTACGGTCTGGGGTTGGGGCGACAACACCTACGGTCAGCTGGGCATTGGAACCACCGGCAACTATCAGGCGGTGCCCNTACAGGTACAGATGGCCGACAGCTATCACAACCACCTCTTCCTGCGGGATATCGTATACATTGCGGCTGGCCCCACCTACGCTCTGGCGGTGCGCAATGACGGTTCGATCTATGCCTGGGGCCGCAACAACGCCGGCCAGGTGGGTAACGGCGGCACGACCGACCAGCCCTACGCTGTGAAAGTCCTGACTCTGGATGGAAACGCCCGGGTCTTCGCCGGCGGCAACACCTCCGCGGCCATCAGCGGCAGCAACGTGCTGTACACCTGGGGCGACAACAGCGGTGGTAAGATCGGCCATTACGCTACGGACAGCTACTGGAACAGCAATAACTACTACTGGATACGCCGCAGCGGCAGCGCCTANACGCCGCAGNGAACCACGGTGCAGACAGTAAGCGGCTATAACAACACCACAGGCTGGGTCACGGAGAATATCACTGTGANGGAGATCGGCTTCACATATGATGCGGNGGCGATCCTGGATACCGATGGCAGAGTGCGCNCCTGGTCCGCCAACGCCAACGCGGAGTTCCGGGCGTCTGCCGGAAGCTATGTGGCCTCTGGTATCCGCCATATCTCCGTGGGAACCAACAGCTGCGGACAGGACTACATCGCTGCGCTGGGCGATAACGGCCTGGTCTACACTTGGGGCTCCAATCCCTATGGCCAGCTGGGCCAGGGGAACAATATCAACACCACCGTGGTGGGCGCGGTTCTCAAAGAGGACAACACCTATCTGACTGACGTGGTTTCCATTGCCACGGGCAACCAGCACATGGTGGCGGTGGCCGCGGACGGAAAGGTCTACAGCTGGGGCGACAACACCTACGGCCAGCTGGGATTGGGCGACACCTATGGCCAGAACGTGGCCCACGAGGTTCACACCATCGACGATGGGTGGACTGGCGGCAGCGCGCTCAATAAACNGTCTGTGGCGGCGAGCGCAAGCTCCACATCGATCCTGCGCTCTACCTATGAGATCTTGACGTCCGGCGCGAACAACGTCTATCAGTTGGGCAACGGCAGCAGCGTCCAGTGGGGCGCCCTGACCCCGACGGTGACCGGCGCTAACAGTAATGTGAAGATCAATCTGGCGGTGCTCAGCGACAGCAACGGCACAGTGAAGACCTACGATGCGGATGAGCCCATGCCTGACAAGCTGATCCTCACAGATGACCAGTATCTGACGCTGGATCGCGACGCGGCGTATGCCTACTATGACTTCTTCCTGAACCTGAAGTTCAGCCGGAGCCAGGACACCCGCAAGACAGAGGACTTGATCCTGGTCTCCTNCAGCGACGCNTTCGCTGTGGGAGAGGATTGGACGATCCGTCTCAACACCACCAAGCGGTACGCCAACTCCATCCTGACCCTCAGCGATCGGATGGGCAATGTGATCCGCCGGATGGAGCTGGAGTATCGGCAGACCAACATCGTCACAAATGTGACGCCGAATATCGACACCTCTGTAGTGACCACGCNCATGGTGGCCTCTGCCAAGGACTTCTCTGTGGGTCTGATGAGCGACGGCACTGTCTGGACATGGGGCAGCAACAGCTCCGGCCAGCTGGGTACCGGCGTGGGGATCAGCGGCATGGCCTATTCCATGGCGCCGGTTCAGGTGCGCGCTGCCGCCGGCTCTGACAGCGACTATCTCACCGGCATCGTCAAGGTGGCGGCGGGCGCTGACCACGTGCTGGCGCTGGACAAGAACGGCATCGTCTGGGCCTGGGGCGGCAACGCCAACGGCCAGGTGGGCAAGGGCATGGTCGGCGAGACCCTGCTGCCTGTCCCTGTGGTCGTGGGCACNGACAACGCGGGCAACGGCCAGCTGGCGCAGGTGACCTATGTGTGCGACACCTGCGGCCAGATCTACAAAAACGGTGTGGCTGTAGACGATCCCTGTCCCTCCGGCTGCGGCGGCACGCTGGGGCTGAGCACTGTTATGCGCCGGGTGGTGGACATCGCCGCCGGCGACCAGTTCTCGGTGATCGTGGACGACGACGGATATGTGTATACCTTCGGTAAGAACACCAGAGGCGTTCTGGGCCTGGGTTACACCGACAGCAACGACCCCTTGATGAATGANACCGNCATCAAGGCCAACGGCTACCGGACAGAGCAGTACAACTACAGCACCGTCCCCATGCGGGTGATGAGGGGCGAGNTCTCTGCGAACTACACCTTCNGCGACGACTTGACGGCAGACCGTGTTTGGGAGTACGTGGATNGCACNAGCGGGCGCCGGTTCCTGACCAATATTGTAGCGGTCTCTGCCGGTGAGCAGCATGTCCTGGCGCTGGATTNCTACGGAAATGTGTATGCCTGGGGCGACAACACCTATGGTCAGCTGGGCAACAGCCGGCCGGGCAACACCCTGGTGCCCATGAACACCAGCGGCAACGTGGTGGGCAACATGAGCATGAAGGATGTGCCTGTGCGGGTGTCTACCTCCGGCGTCTGGCGGATCTATGCCAGAGGCAACGACTCCGCCGTGATCCGGCATGACGGCACGGTCTGGACATTCGGCAAGAATACCGAGGGTCAGCTGGGCCATGCCTATGTGTCCGAGCGGGATTCCACGCCTACGCCGGTATTCGGTCTGACCGACCTGATCCGGNATGTGGCGATCACCGATACCGGTATGTCCGCCGTGACCTTCAGCGGCACGGTCTACAGCTGGGGCGGCAGCACGGAAGGCCAGCTTGGCGCCCAGGTGGGCAGCAGCCTGACGCCGGTTCAGGTGAAGGTGGCCGAGGATGGCAGCATCCTCACCGACGNGTTCACTGTGGCCGCGGGCAGNAACCATACTCTGGCTGNGAAGGAAGACGGCACTGTGTGGGCCTGGGGCANGCACGACAANTCTCNNCTGGGCAATGTCTCGGTGCCCAGAAGCGGCTTTACCGATGCGGCGGTGCCCGTGGGCGAGAGCAAGGCTCAGTTGGGCATGGATCTGCGTTACATCACCAATTACAACAACATGCCCAGAGAGTATGACCTGACGCCGTACCTCTTCGAGCGGCATGCCGGCGCCTTCTACTGCCCGGTCTGCGGCGCGTCTTACTCCGCCGCCATGGGCGCGCTGGGTGCGCCCTGCGCCACCGCGGGTTGCCCCGGCACGCTGATGACAGAGAACATCTATCTGGATCCCGCGCAGATCGTACTGACCAAGCGGGAGGGCTTCAATCTGATTCAGGCGGTGGAGACCAAGACGATCCCCGCCGCAGAGATCGCCAACATGGCCGCGGGNCTGAGCTCCAATCTCAGCTTCAAGTCTCTTGACAGCACGGTGGCGACCGTGGCGGCTGTGGTGGACTATCCCGACAATATCGACCTGCTGCAGGTGACGCCGGAGCAGTTCGGTACGACCTATATCATCGTGACCTATCAGGATAACGGCGATGTTTACAACGGCTTCTTTAAGCTCCACGTGATGCCGCTGCCCGACGCCAGCGATCCCACGCCCAGCGTCACCTATCCCAAGGTGGCCACCGGCGACGGCTTCTCTGTCGTTCTGCGGGACGACGGTACGGTCTGGACCTTCGGCGCCAACGGCGACGGCCGGCTGGGCGCNGGCCAGAATGTGGAGAATCTGACCTCGCCCAAGTGGATCCTGGGTAATCCCGCCAGCACTCAGCCCGCCGACCGGGCGGTGCGTGTGGCCGCAGGCTCCAACTTCGCCCTGGCCCTGATGGCTGACGGCTCCGTGTACGTCTGGGGCAGCAACCGCTATGGCCAGCTGGGGCTGAGCAACAGCCGGAACATCTATCTGCCGGAGATGCTCAACCTTGTGGACGCCAACGGCGATAAGATCATGATCACGGAGATCGCCGCCGGCCAGGATCACGCCCTGCTGCTGGATAACAAGGGCAATGTCTATGGCATGGGCTCTTATGCCGACGGCAAGCTGGATATCCGCAAGACCAGCGGAATGACCACCGGGCCGGAGCGGCTGATCCTGCCCTCCTCGGCCAAGGCCTACAACATTTCCGCGGATATTCGCAGCACCCATATCCTGACCCGGGACGGCTCCGTGCTGAGCTTCGGTAAGTACGTGGACGCCTCTCAGCCCGAGCCCACCTACGATCAGGGCCAGTTTGGTACGGAGTACGCCTCCACCAGAGGCCCGGCCTATGCCAGCACTNAGGGGACGATGATCGCCATGTCCTCCGGCAACAGCAGCATGATGGCCATTGACACCGACGGCCAGGTCTGGGTCTGGGGNCGGAATGACTATGGCCAGCTGGGTGTGGGTACGTTCAATAACCAGATCGTGGCGACCAGGGCGAGCACCACCTTCAACAATCCTGCCGCCTATGACGCGACGGGAGCGCTGGACATCCCCCAGTCCAGAATTTACGAGACTCCGGACAACGGCGCCACCTTCCAGTATACCGCGTCCTACATGAATGAGCTGAATAACAACGGCGGATATCTGCNCGTTGCCATTGAGGTGGCGGCCGGCAGCACCGGTATGGTGCTCTATGCCGATCACACCGTCAGATCCGCCGGCTCCAACACCAAGGGCGCCTTGGGCGCCAACGTGGATCCCGGCGTGCTGCCCATGCGGCATGTGGCGGATTACGTCCTGGCCGGTGAGTCCGATCCCGTGAGCGCGGACAACATGCTCATCCGGGTCATGAATATCGCCTCCAACAGCTTTAACAATACCATGCTGGCCTACGACAACCGGCACGGCACTGTGTATGCCTGGGGCAACAACGAGCACGGCCAGGGCGGCGACGGTACGTATATGAGCCGCCAGCAGCCCACCAAGGTGCTGGAGAACGGCGGCGGCTCCTACCTGGATATCTCCCATGTGGAGTGGACGTCCAGCCACTATGGCTACGCGGGCTGGAAGACCACCATGGAGTATGACACGATCCTCCACAGCGACGGTACCAGAGGCACCGCTATCATTACCGGCGACACCCTCCAGATCACCCTGGCGGATATCCTGGCCTATCTGGGCTTCAACGCCTACGGCAAGAACACGTACGTTCCCACTGGCCTGGTGTTCCGCTCTGTGAATCCCAATGTGGCTACCATTGACAACCAGGGCCTGATCACGGCTTTGGATGTGGGCACGACCTATATCCTGGTGGAGGATGACCAGGGCAACATGGGCTACTTCAAGCTCAATGTGCTGCCTATGCCCGCCAGCATGGGCGCGCCTGACCGGAACTTCCCCATGATCTCCGTGGGCGCCAACCATTCGGTGGCGCTGAAGAGCGACGGCACTGTGTGGACTTGGGGCTCCAACNCCGCCTACCAGCTGGGCANCACCAAGCAGATCCGGCAGTCTACGGTGCCGGTGCAGGTGNACACCCGGGATTCCAGCGGCAACAATATCCCGCTGACCGGGATCATCAAGGTGGCCGCATTCGGCATCCATACGCTGNCGCTGGCCGCTGACGGCACTGTGTACGGCTGGGGCGACAACTCCAGAGGAACCATCGGTCAGGGCGCTGCCAGCCCGGCGGTCTTTGTGGCCACCAAGGTGCTGGGCTCCGCCGGAGCCGGCACTGAACTGGGTANTGAGATGGATATAAATGGCGACGTCGACCCCATTGTGGACATCATCACCAGCGGCGCAGTGAGCAGCGCCGGCGTTGAAATCCGGGGCTACAGCTTCGCCCTGTCTGCCGGCGGCAAGATCTATGGCTGGGGCAATGATTACCACGGCCTGCTCGATCCCATCAACACCGACGGCAGGAACCGCATCTTCAACCTGCCCACCAATATCAGCGACGCCAACCCGCTGCTCCAGAACGCCACGGCTCTCTTCGGCGACAAGATCGCCGCCAACGCCAGAGCGCTGAAGCGGGACGGCCAGATCGTCACATGGGGCGAGAACAAGGATGACGCCTATGGCAGCTATGCGGCGGTAGGCAGAGAGCTTCCGGATCGCGTGGTGCTGGATGGCCGCGCCCTGACGGTGGCCGGCGGCNNATACAACGGCGCTGCCATCACCACCGACGGCGAGGTGAAGACCTGGGGCGGCAGCGCGGAGACCAACTGGGCCAACGGCAAGGATGCATCCGGTCTGGCCAGGCACTATATGCTGCCNACCACCTTNACGGAACTGTCCNANGGCTATGTGTACGATGCCGCCAACGGTTTGGCGCTGGACTTCCCCATTGATGTGGACATCTCCGAGTACCTGCATGTGGCCTACATCGACACCACGCTGTGGTCGGTGGGTAATGCGGAGCCGGGACAGATCCTGAACAACAGCNTCNAGAGCCCGGCGTTGGGACAGGGTGATAACTTGACGCCTGTGGCCACCGGTGTTCCCGCGCCTGTTTCCGCCGGCGCGTCCGGTACGCCCGGAGCGGGCATCACCGGTGTGATCGGCGTACGCAACTCCATCTCCGCCCGGGATGGACACTCCCTGATCATGAAGAAGAACGGTTCCCTGTGGAGCTACGGCGCCAATACAAATGGCCGCCTGGGCGACGGCACCTCTGCCGCCACCGACGTACCGGTGCGTGTGGGTNCGGCCTACTTCGTACTGGAGGATTACACCATCTCCATTGNGGNGGGACAGGAGTTTGTGTACGACGCTGAGCCCGTCATCTCCGCCTTCAATGTGTTCAACAATGTTGAGGATGGCAGCGGCGCTGAGCTGAATATGACCTGGATGGTCTGGGACGAGACCCGGGACTCCGTGCAGGTCGATGGTCACAGCTGGAACAACATCGTGGATGTGGACGCCACAGCCTACCGCAATGTGCTCCAATACAACGGCAAATTCCACAAAGCCAAGTTCACCGGCGTGAATCCGGGCACCACTTACGTCATTGTGGGTGTGGAGAACGATCCCATGATCTCCACCTCCATTCGGGTAGAGGTGCGTCCGTACAACACCGGCATCGTGGGCCAGGGCGGCGGCTACTATCAGGACATCTATGACGCTTTCGATCAGAGAACCTCCGCCACGGGCGCCCATGACACGGACAATGTGGCCACCGGCGACCGGCCGGCCGGCCAGACCAGCTCCTCCGACGGTGTGATCTNNAGCCTGCAGCAGGCCACGGCTCACAGTGTGGCCTACCCGCAGGTGGCCTCTGGCGCCAACTTCACAATNGCTCTGGCGGCAGACGGCACGGTCTGGACTTGGGGCGCCAACGATTACGGCCNGCTGGGCGTGGGCGAGCTCTACGGCACTTACGCCGGGCCCGTGCAGGTCAAGCAGGTCGACAAGGCCGGCAATGAGACCTATCTGAACAATGTACGCAAGATCGCGGAGGCAGGAANCTTTGCCATCGCGCTGAAGAATGACGGCACAGTCTGGGGTTGGGGCCGCAACGACGCCGGCCAGCTGGGTCTTGGCGATAGCACGCCCATTCGGGTGACCCGGGCCACGCAGATGAAGAAGGGCCAGCAGGTCACCACCACCTACAGCAATGGCGGCAACCANGAGTATATCCAGGAGATCGTCGACATCGCCGCCGGCGGCAGCGATGAGGCCCACGGCTTCACCCTGCTGGTACAGAGCGTCTATTATAAGGCGTGGGTGCTCAATAGCAACACCGGCACCTATGAGAAGAAGACGCTGAATGTGGGCGCCAACCTCTTTGGCACCGGCGACAATGAGCGCACCCAGCTCTACAACGACGCACGGGTCAAGCGCTACTACGAGCCTGTGACCGTGACCGGCGAGATGGTGTCCCAGGCGGCTGCCGGCCTGAGTGCGACGGCCTACTTCCTGCTGGCCAACGGTACGGTAATGGCACAGGGCAGCAATACGGCCTATGAGATGGGCACCGGANCGGGCACCAATGGCAACAACGAGNGCTCTGCGCTGCTGGCTTACCGCGCCATGGCCGTCGGCGCGGGCGCCCAGAGCGGCATGGCCACCACCTTCCTGGTGGAGGCGGCCCAGTCCGGCACGGCAGTGGCGCTGAACGGCGACGCCANCGGCGAGACNTTCGCCTGGNGCTANANCCCCGCCGGCGCGCCGGTATTCCCCACCGGTGTGCCCACCGGAACCATCCANCAGCCTGTGAGCCTGAAAAACTTTGGCATCAATGAGGTAATGCGTATGGGCGGCGGCAACAGCATCTACATGCTGGAGGCCCTGAAGAATCCCAACACGCAAGACCTGGAGAGCGCCCTGATCTATAGCGGCGCGGGCGCCAAGGGACAGCTGGGTCTGGGCACTGGCGCCAGCACCGGCATCATGGTAGTGGGCGGCAACGCGCTCTACGGCCTGACCAATGTGGGCGGCGTTCTCAGCGCCACTTCCTNNATCGGCGGTCANCACTCCGCCTTTGTGACGGCGCAGGGCGACGTATACGCCATGGGCTACAACAGCGTGGAGCAGATCGGCCGNCAGAACGTGGCGCNTCTGAGCACCGCGGAGAAGGTGGGTCTCGAGGTCACAGTGGAGGCCAAGCAGACCCAGGTCTCCCTGAAGCTGAGCGCTGACAGCGCGGCGGTCACGACCCTGAGCGATACCTTCNATCTGGGCAATAATTACNNCATCTATAATGGATTCAACCTCAACAACGCCGGACAGANGGTGCTCACCGCCGCGAANGCGGGCGCGACCNACCAGTCCATGGATACCAGTGTGGCCACGGTAAACGCCGCCGGTATCGTGACGGCTGCCGGCTATGGTCAGACCACCATCCTGACTACCATCGGTACGCAGACCTACCAGTTCAACGTCTACGTGCTGAAGCCTTACACTTACGCCACCAGCGTTCAGGAGACCGTGGCCTATGCCCAGACGGCAGTGGGCGAAGAGTTCGTGCTGGCGCTGAAGGCCAACGGCGACGTCTACAGCTGGGGCCGCAACGACTACGGCCAGCTGGGCCTCGGCGACGGCAGCCAGAGCGGCGGTCTGGAGAGCAAGCCCCAGAAGATCACCTTCACCAGCGACCGGGTCACCGGCTACAGTGATAACCTGGGCCGGGACGTGATCCTGGATGTGGACGGCAAGTTCTACGCTGTGGATTCCAGCGGCGCTAAGCTGGATGCCGATCCTGAGACTCCGGGCCAGTACCTGGATATCCGGGCCGACCGCGTGACCACGCACTATGAAGAGGCCAAGATCACCCGGGTGGCCGCCGGTGTGGACTTTGCCCTGGCGGTTGATACAGAAGGCACCGTGTACACTTGGGGCCGGAACATTTTCGGCCAGATCGGCAACGGCCTGATCTCCTCGCCCGGCACAATAGCCAGCAGAGAGGTCTTCTACACCAAGCCCACCGTAGTGACGGCACTGTCCCAGCTGGGCAGCGACCTGATCGATCCTGATTTCAAAATCGTGGACGTTTACGCAGGCGCCTATTACAACAGTACGGTGGATCGGAACAGGGAGCAGAGCTTTGCGGCTGTCCGCTCTGCCCGGGGCGACATCTTTGTCTGGGGTACCGGCGAGAATAACCAGGTGCGTAAGTATCTGGCGGCCAACCGGGACACCGTGTCCACACCCAACTATCTGCAGCTGGCGGATGTGGTGGATCTGGCGGTGAATACCAGAGAAGCCAACAGCTACGCGCTGAATCAGCGGGGCGATCTGCTTACCTGGAATGCCAACAGCGGCACTCTGGGCGGTACCGTGCGCACCAATTTGAACACCNTGCTCCAGCCCTCGGAGCGGATCGTGAACATTGCCGGCGGCTACGGTGACGTGTTCCTGGTCACCGACGCCAAGCAGGTCTATGGCATGGGTACCAACNNCAANGGCCANCTGGGCACCGGCAGCACCAATGATGAATCCACCTTTGTCCTTCTGCCGAACTACAGCGGCATGGACATTGTGGATATTGCCGCGGGCGATACCACCATGGTCATCGACAAGACCGCGATCGGTAACCANGTCTGGGTCGTNGGCGCCAACAACTCCGGCGAGCAGGGCGTCAGCGACACTGTGCTCGGCAAGGGCACGGACAGCACCAGCTTCAACAAGCTGTTGGCCGGCGAAGCCTCCGACCTGCACAACCTGGGCATGAACAATCCCAGCGATCCCCTTAATACCGTGGTGTCTGTGGACACAGATACCGGCAACGGTACCGACAACGGCACCTCCGCGGGCATCATCAGCACCGGTAACGTGTATACGTGGGGCGCCAACGCGTACGGCCAGAACGGCACAGGCATCATCNGCGCCTATCNTNCCTTCAAGGNCGGCAAGGACTACCGGGATATGCCGGGCTACACCTATAACATGTATCTGTCCATCGACAATGCGNAGGTGGAGAACAACCGTCNGGTGGTCGTGCTGAAGCACGATCCGGAGAGCACGCAGCTGGTCTGCAACAGCTGTGGCGCCGTGGCCACCAGCGGCAGTGTGGGCAGCGCCCATACCGGCTGCACCGGCGCTATCACCGGTACTCTGGTGCTCCAGGAGAAGGGCCCCGTGGCAGGCATCGGCGTAAAGGCGTCCCTCAAGTGGTTCAACGTCTATTCCGAGGCGCCCAATATCCAGCCCAGACTCCTCTACGCGTCCTCTGATCCCAGTGTGGTAACGGTNNATGCGGCGGTCAACCTGAGCTACTGCGGCGTGGGTAAGGCGGAGATCTCCGTCTANGAGGCGGTCNCCGGACTGTATACCTTCATGGAGGTAGAGGTACTGCCCTTCACCACCAAGTATGNCGCCAATCCGATGTACCTGANGGCGCCGCAGGTGGTCTCCGGCAAGGACTTCTCCGCCGCCCTGACCAGCGAGGGTACGGTCTGGACTTGGGGCAGCAACAAGGTTGGCCAGCTGGGTATCCAGCNNCAGGGCGTCGAGATGCTGCCGGATCACGGCGTGACCAAGGTGAAGATCAACGCCACCACCGAACTGAGCAATGCGGTGTCCATTGCCGCGGGCGACGATTACATGCTGGCGGCCACCCAGGACGGCAAAGTGTATGCCTGGGNNCAGGATAGATACAGTTCCCTGGGCCGTNACGCCGCTGACGCGTTCAATGAGACGGTCTATTACACGCCGCAGTTCGTACTGAACGTAAACGGCCTGGGTTACCTGGGCGACGAGACTACCGGCAAGATCGTGAAGGTCTATGCCTTCGGACNTACCTCTGCCGGGATCAGCGANGACGGCGCGGTGTATGTCTGGGGCCACAACCTGAATAAGCAGATCATGCNCACCAACACCGACAACGTCATGAGCCGGCCCCAGAAGGTACCCGGAATAGACAACGCGGTGGAGCTCTACATGAGCGAGGACAACATCTCCATCCTGACCCGGGACGGCCAGATCTGGAGCCTGGGCAACCGGAGTGCCGCCCTGATCGGCCAGGGCGAGGGGGGCAATGCCAGCGGCATGGCGAGCTACGTCCAGCCCATGTTCNACAGCGACGCCACCGATTATCTGGCGGGCGCGGTAGACGCCGGCGTGGGCGCCAGCCAGAGCATCATCATGACCATGGAGTATGATCCTCAGCTCATGGATCCCTCCAACCCGGGCGGCACCATCGAGGGCCTGAGCCAGCACATTTACATGCTGGGCCTGACCGGCGAGAAGACAAAGCTGCCCACGGGCGATCCCGACATGGATGCGGCGATCAGCGGAAAGAGCCGCGTATCCCTGCCGGTGGAGTACAACGGCTTTGACAAGCAGGAGTATGTCCGCCTGATGGCGCTGGCGGAGGACGCCTATAATACGATCCAGGAGAACAGCAACGCCANCAAGATCAGCCNGGTACAGCNGTAGTACACCCAGGCGGTGAACAACACAGGGGCGGCGGTGAACAACGCCAATACCGCCAAGGTTGCCGCCGCGGCTGCGTATACCAGCTACCAGGGAACCTATACCAGCGCGAAGAACGCCTATGACGCCCTGATGGCCAGCCCGGCTGTGAGCTCGGCGGAAAGCGCTTATATCGCGGCCNAGGGACAGCTGGTGACCTCNACTCAGGATGTGACCGCGGCCTATAACGCCTGGCAGGATGCGGAAAAAGTCGTGCAGGATATGGTGGATCAAAACGGCGGTGTGCCGCCGGTGACCGATCCGAATTACATTGCGGCGCAGAACGCGGCAAGCACTGCTTACAATACCTACCTGCCGAAGAAGCAGCAGTATGACAACGATCTGGCGGCGACCAAGGCGGCTGAGGCTGCCTACAACGCGGTTCTGATGCCCAACATTGCGACCATCCGGGCCTGGCAGGATGCGGAAGAGACCATGCAAAACCTGAGCTACGATAAGGCCCGCACAGAGACGGCGTACAATGACGCGGTGCTCGCCAACAACAAGGCCATCGCGCGGAAGGCCGCACTGGACAATGCGGTGAANGCAGGCACCATCAGCGCGGCCGCCGCCACCGCCGCCACGATCTACACCGGCCATATTCAGAGCTTGAAGAACAGCTCTGATCCCGAGGCCAANAAGAAGGACAGCCTGCGGGCGCTGACGGAGCAGCTGATCGATATCGCCAAGGAGATCACCAGCCTCACGGCGGAGGAGACCTATTCTGTCAGCGGGNTCAGTGGGAACATCGTCTCGGTGTACGCGGGTACCTACTACAGCGCCGCCNTCACAGAGTCCGGCGGTGTGTACATGTGGGGCGAGAACCTGGAGGATGCCTGTCTGCTGGGCAACCGGGGCGATGCGGAGAATTACTATGATCCGACCCTCGTCTTCGGCGGTGAGACCGGCGACAACGATCTCAGCGGTATCGTACGCCTGGGCGCGACCTCTAACTCCACCCACACGGNGGTTCACGGCAACAACGGCGTGGTCTATGACTGGGGTAACAACGTATACGGCCAGTTGGGCGACCACACCGATGTGGACAGCAGTGCGCCTGTGGTGGCCGGCGGAGCCGAGCTGCGTATCGATCCTCTGATCCACCTGGAGCTGAGCGACAACAGCAACTCCTCCACCAGAGTAACTCCCATGAACAACATGATGATGGTCTACGGCTCCAACAATGGCATTCTGAACAACTTTGCCTGGAAGTCCCTGGACGACTCTATCGTCATTCTGCGTGNCAACGGCGATCCCACGACCCAGAGCATTGGCCTGGCCGCTGTCCGCGAGGGCGAGACCAAGGTGCTGGCGCAGGATCGGATCACCGGCCAGATCGTCTATACCCGGGTCATCGTCACTGACGGTACGACCTACCCGCAGCTGGTTCTGGGCAAGGACACCAGCACCGCCCTGAAGAAGGACGGCACCGTGTGGGCCTGGGGCAACAATACAAAGGGCACTGTGAAGGGCAAACTGGGCGCCGGGCTCCTGGATCAGACCATGATAACGGCTCCCGTTCAGCTGACCCACTACAGNATGTCGCCCGGGGACAACACGCTCTACGAGTTTAAGGATATCATTCGCGTGGTGGCCGGCGACGAGTTTACGCTGGCGCTGGACGCCCAGGGCGAGTATCTGTACGCTTGGGGCGACAACACTTACNGCCAGCTGGGCTACAATCCCAGAGAGCTGAGCAGCACTGACCGCCCGGTGCGGATCGAGCTTGACATTGGCAGCGCCAAGATCATCTCCATCGCTGCGGGCAGCAACCACGCCATGGCGCTGACCAGCGACGGACGGGTCTGGACTTGGGGCGATAACACCTACGGACAGTTGGGCCGTAACGTCTCCGAGGTTCCCACTTATACACCTGCGCCCATGAGCGGCTTCTCCAGCGGCGGCGAGCTGAGCAACGCCATGGATATGGCCGGTACAGCCGGTACCACTGCGGTACTGCTGACCAACGGCACCGTTTGGACCGTGGGCAGCAACAGCAGAGGCGAGCTTGGCATTGGCGTNCATCCCGAAGAGCCGGCGCAAAGTCCCACCCTGGTGCGGGTCACCAAGGCCGCGAGCATCATCAACGAGGCCATGGGCACCATTGTGGAGGGCGACGAGATCTACGGCATCAACCGCCTGATCGGCCGCGGACACAACTTTGCCATGATCACCGAGGGCAAGGAAGTCTACACTTGGGGCGACAACACCTCCAACCAGGTCGGTACACCCGCCTGGTACCAGACGAGAAACGCCAGCGAGACCAGTGATACCTATCAGACGCACGACTACGCCATTCAGCCTGTAAAAGTGCGTCTGGGCGACAGCACGCCCGTAAAGAAGATCATCGANGTGTCCATNGGCGGCAGCGATGAGGATCCCGTGCAGATGCTGGCAGTGGGTATGGATGTGGAGTACACCAACATCAATAACGTNCTGAAGGTGACCAACCGTACCTACTACACTTACGGCNGNGGCAGCAACCAGAGCTCCAAGGCCGGCCTGAACCTGAGTGTGGGCGATGAGACCAGAGCCTACGCCTCGCCCACGGATATCTTTATGGACAGCAATAAGCAGCCCATCGAGCTGCTGGAGGACGGCGCCCAGATCAAGGCACTGGCGGNCGGTGGCCNGCACTCCGCGGNCTTCGATACCAAGGGTATCGTATACACCTGGGGCAACAACGAGTTTGGCCAGCTGGGCAACTTTACCCATGACAGTGAAAGCCACAGCGAGCNCGGCCTGGTGGATGAGGCGCGTATCGCCATTTACTCCGTGAAGGAGGAGCAGCTGGGCGTCTTCGTCGAAGAGGTGGAGCGGACAGAGACTGAGAATTACAACTTCACCCTGCCGTACAACGATCCCACCTCCGGGANGGATCCCATTTCGGAGAAGCTGGTGGCGAAGTATCTCTACTCCTTCAGCGTGGATCAGGAGGTCGATGAGAAGCGGACGGAGAAGCTGACCTATCGGCTGCTGGACGACGCCAATGTGGAGGTCTCCGGACTGAGCATGGAGGGCACCGACAGACGGCAGGAGCATATCTCCTTCAGTATGGACGACGTCCACAGCATCATCACCACCTACGAGGATGTGGTGATCGCCGCGNNCAACACCACACCCAAGAGCTATGGTCAGACCCGTCTCATGGTAGAGTATGAGCCGGAGGTCGGTGAGACCGGCAGGATCGCCCGGGTCGGTACGGCCCNGGTGGACGTGCTGGGCGCCGACGTGGNGGACTCGGTGGATCCCAGTATCATCCATCCCTTCCGGACACTGCCCGATGTGAAGGCCGGCAACGGCTTCACTGTGGCGCTGCGGATGGACGGCACCGTTCTGAGCTGGGGCGACAACACCTCTGGCCGTCTGGGCCAGGGCTCCCTGGCGGAGAACAACATCACGCCGACTGAGGTGACCATTCCCTTCGATCTGACCGACTTCCCCGACAGCTACATCACCAAGATCGCGGTGGGCGCGGCCCATGTCATCGCTGTCGACAACTATGGCCAGGTCTGGGCATGGGGCAACAACGAGTACGGCCAGCTGGGTCTGGGCCAGGGCGACACCGTAAGCAGAAACGTGCCGGAGCAGGTGACCATACCTGTCGCGGCGGGCGAGGCTGTGCCGCGGTTCGTCACTGTGTACACCACGGACAACAGCAGCTTCCTGGTGACGGCTCAGGGCGATGTATACGCCTTCGGCAAGGATGAGGATTTCATGGTGGATCTGGGCTACGACACGGTGCCCACCGCGATGAAGATGCTCAACCACACCCTTGAGGTGAGCCAGGGTTACGTGCTGAAGAACAGCGGCAGCATTTGGAAGCTGCCTGACAGCAAGGAGAGCCCCGATATCGTTAAGGCCCGCATCGAGAATGTGAGCTATCCCAATGTGGAGCGCCAGATCGTGGCCATGTCTGCCCATTCCGGCTCTCATGTCAATACGGATACCTCCAGCGGCGATCCGATCCCCACCGGCGGTCACGTACTGGCGATCGATGCCGCCGGCAAGCTCTGGGGCTTCGGCTCCAACGGCCTGGGCCAGTTGGGCAACGCCAGCGGCAGAGGTTCCGGGTTCCTGATCCCCATTACGGTGCCTGGGGTGGACGAAAATGACAAGCCTGTCGAAGTCCAGCTCAGCGGGGTCAAGGCCGTGGCCACAGGCGACAACTTCAGCGCGGCTATCCTGAAAGAGGATATGACCAATGACATCATTGCGGCCGGTGGAACGCCGGCAGCGACGCCGACCTATGCCTATAACATGTACACCTGGGGCAAGAATGTCAACGGTCAGCTGGGTCAGGGCCTGGAGGGCAATATGTTCAGCCAGCCCACCCGGACGGGCTACGCGGTGACCCAGGACGAGGACAGCGACGTACTGACGGTCTCCGCGGGCGCCGACCACCTGGTCAACTCCCACAGGGACGGTTATATGTGGAGCGCCGGCGGCAACGTCAGCGGCCAGCTGGGCAACGTCAGCCAGGTGGATTCCAGCCAGCTGGTGATGGTGGGCAGCAATGAGCTCAGCGTCCAGCCCATGACCATCACCGTATCCATGGGTGCTGCAAACGCCAAGGATATCAGCAGTCCCACCATTGGTTCGCCGGCTGTACCCAACCCGGATCAGCTGAAGGTGTTCTACCAGTCCGGTGTGAACCTGCTCTACGCCTCCGGCAGCNAGGTGCACGTGAANGACTGGACGGCCAAGAGCCTGAACGAGAATATCTTTACCGTGACCAACAACGCCGGCACCACGCCTTGGTTCGTCACCGGCGTGAAGCGGGGCCAGGCTCAGATGGAGATCAGCTCTCCCTCGGCGCCGGGCAAGGCTTACGTGACGATCATCGTCCGTGACGCCAACGCTGGCGTGACCGATCCTNTGGTGGCCGTCGGCCCGACCCACNCCGTGGGTCTGAAGGAGGACGGCACGGTCTGGACGTGGGGCGACAACACCAACGGCCAGCTGGGCCGCACCGATTACAAGACCATCGGACAGGTACACTATCCCAATGATGGAACGGATTACGCCGTGTATGTGGCGGCGGGCGACGACACCACCTATATCGTCACCCACAGCGGCATGGTCTACTCCTTCGGCAAGAACGACTCCGGCCAGTTGGGCCAAGGCAGCATCGGCGCGCCGGTCACAACCGCCACTGCTATGGTGGACTCCGCCGGGGCGGTCATCCAAGACGCCATTATGNTGTCCACTTGGNAGGGCAACATCNTCGTGCTGNNCAAGGATCCCACCAGCGGCGAGACCAAGGTGAGTATCTCCGGCATCAACTATGTCCAGACGCCGCAGATCGAGGTCACCGGCATCGGCAACATCGTGGAGATCAGCGGGCCTTACGTGCGCACCAGCTCCGGTACAGTTTGGAGGATCAATGTGCCCGGTATCTCCGTCACCCAGATCAAGGGCTACGTGACGCCGGGAAGCGATGAGGATATGCCCATCGCCAAGATCGCCGCGGGTGAGGATCACCTGTTGGCCCTGGATGTGGAAGGCCACGTCTGGGCTCTGGGCGACAACACCTACGGCCAGTTGGGTGTCGANATCAGCGTCAACGACCGTACGCCCAGCCTTGCACAGCCCAAGCTGGTGAGAGGCAACGCCATCACCAATGGGCANGTGNTGGAGGACGTGATCGCCATCGCCGTCGGCGCCAACAGCTCCTACGCTATGGTGGAGACCGAGGACGATGAGGGCAACTTCCTCCGGGATGTGTTCAGTTGGGGCGCCTCCGACCAGAGCCAGTTGGGTCTGGGCAACCTGAAGGACAATGAGCTCTATAAGGATATCGTGGACGATGATAAGAATGTGGTTCGTCCCACGCCTGTGCCCAACACCAATGCCCACCGTGAGAATCCCTTCCTGGAGATNTTCGCCGGGTACAAGGATTTCTACGCCATGGACAGCTTCGGCACCCTGTGGGGCCTGGGCGAGAACGCCAACGGCCAGATGGCCAACGGCACCACGGTGGACGCCGTCACCTACACCCTGGTGGGCGACAACGACATCCAGGTATTCATCGGTGAGAGCTACGATAACGTCATCGTTGGCGTCAACAACAGGAACACCGACTATGTGTACGACCTGGTGCTGGACGGCACGCCCAACTACTACTATTTTGACACCATCAACGGCGAATACACGCCGCTGACCGCGGGCGNCACCGCGGGCATCGATCACTACGATCAGCTGGGACAGCTGGACAACACCAGCGGAACTTACGTCCGCGCTGCCCGGGAGATCGGCGCCGGTACCCTGTATCTGGAGCCCAATAAGACCTACCTCATGGATTCCAACATCACGACGTTCCGGCTGCTCAACAGTTCGGGCAATTACGGCAACACCTACACCTATGCCACCAACGCGGGCAAGAACCCTGACGAGGTGGACTTCATGGCGGTGAACACCGTGCAGGAGACCGCTNCGGCCTATAACCAGCTGGGTGAGGTGGAGACCACCGGCTCCGGCAGCGCCGCCATTATGGTGAAGACCGCGCTGACCATTCGGAACCGCCTGCTGAAGGTAGTGGTGCTGGATGAGTACGAGGTCTACAGCAACTGGGAGAATGTTCTGAACAACAGCGGAACAACGCCCATCCATAAGCCCATGGAGACCATGGTGCAGGCGAAGACTTCCACCGGCGGCAGCCACACGCTGGCCCTGCGGGCGGACAATACGGTCTGGGCTTACGGTCTCAACGAGCATGGTGAACTGGGTATCAGCAAGGATCCCTCTCGCNCCGGCCCCTATATGAACGNCGATCCCAATGGGATTATCCCCGGAGTGAAGGGCGCCGATGATCCTGTGGAGATCAAGACCTATCAGTGGACGCAGGACAGCAACGGCATCAAGATCCTGGGCGCTACGGCCAGCAAGCCCAAGTTCATCGACATCGCCGCAGGCGAGGATCACAGCCTGCTGGTGGACAGCGACGGCAACGTTTGGGCCGCCGGCTCCAACGAGTACGGCCAACTGGGCTTCGATCCCCAGGCNACCATTATGGCCACGACNGACGGCATGANCNTNCCGCTGATCACGCCTGTGGTGGTGCCTCAGGNCGAGGTGGATGTATTCNTGAAGGTGCCTGNCCTTACCGGAGTGAAGATCGTGGAGGTCTCCGCCGGCGACGGGTACAGCATGGCCCTGGCCGAGGACGGCACGGTCTATGTCTGGGGCCGCAACGACAAGGCGCAGCTGGGTCTGGACAGCACGGCTTCTTACATCTACCAGCCCACAGAGCTGCCCTTGCTCCACGCCGCTCAGATCTCGGCCGGCAAGGATCACGCGCTGGTACGCAATTACAGCGGCAACGCATATGCTTATGGCAACAACGTCATCGATCTGGATGCCGGCGGCACCGCTTACGGAAAATTGGGTCTGGANATTGGCGAAAAGGCCACTGTGAGCAAGCCGACGTACGTGTNCAACCTTGGCGCTGTGGGCGAGATCGTGGCGNTATCCGCCGGCGATAGCCANAACCTGGCGCTNACCTACGTGAACAGNGTGCTTGCTTGGGGCAACAGCGAAAGCGGTCGCCTGGGCGTGGAGCCTGACGGCGTGAAGGGCCCGATCGAGCTGCTGGAAAGCCCGAAGATCGTGGAGATCTCCGCGGGCAGGGATCACTCCATGGCCCTGGAGAGCACCGGCCAGTNGTGGTCTNNGGGCNGCANCCGGAACGGNCANCTGGGNCTGGGCATGGAGGACGAGATGNTCCTGAGCACGCNCACCTACAACATCACCTATCTGGTGGACGCCGAGGTCAGCATCAAGTCCATCAGCGCGGGCAATANNTACGGCTCTGTTTCCGATATGATCGGCCAGGTCTACGGTATGGGCGATTATACCCACGGCGAGAAGGCCCTCTTCCAGAACGACACCATGGGCGACAGCCCGGTGCTGGTGGGAGAGAAGGGTCAGCCCTCCAGCAAGCACATCGTGGTGCTGCGGGTCGGCGAGTCGGCCGATGTGCCCTACATCCTCAGCGAGCGGTTCAACCTCTATACCGACTTCCAGGAGAACGGTATCCCCACGGTGGAGAGCAAGAACAGCGGCATCGCGGAAGTGGACAGCGTGAATGTGGTCGACAGCACCTATCACGTCACAGGTATGTCTTACGGCTTTACCCACGTGGTGGTGCATTCGCCCAGCGGCAAGCAGCACATCGTCTTCTATGTCACGGTTCTGCCCGAAAACGANAATCATCCTCTGCCCAAGGTGGCGCATATGGTGGCCGCCGGCGGCAGCCACACCGTGGCGCTGAAGGATGACGGCACCGTGTGGGCCTGGGGCGACAACAGCTACGGACAGCTGGGTGTGTCCCGCAGCTCCACCGAGCAGATCGGCATGAACCAGAACTCCTACTATTACAGCGATGTGCCCGTGAAGGTGGAGTTCCCGGATATGATGGATGGGGAGTATATCATCCAGGTCAGCGTGGGCGAGGATCACAGCGCCGCGCTGANCAGTGANAACCGTCTGTTTACCTGGGGCCGCAACGAATGGGGCCAGCTGGGCCAGGGCGAGCTGGCCGGCGAATGGGTGGATGTGCCCACTGAGGTCATCCTCAGCACCGAGAAGGTGGCGAAGCCGGCTAAGGTGGTCGCGGGCAACCAGCACACCGCTGNCCTGACTGAGGACGGCCAGGTCTACACCTTCGGTCACAACCATTACGGTCAGCTGGGTCTGGGCGTCCAGGACGTCAACAGGCACNTGACGCCGGAGCGGGTCAAGGGCATGAGCAAGGTCATCGACCTGTCTGAGGGCTCNAGAAGCGATACGGTGCACGCGGTGCGGTATGACGGCACCCTGTGGGCCTGGGGCGACAACCAGTATGGCCAGATCCNCAGCACCAGCGGNCAGCAGTATTACTACAAGCCCATCCTGGCCAAGATCAACACCGACTGCAACTACTATAAGTGTCCCAGCTGCGGTGACATCCACCGGGAGATCGATCTGACCTTCCAGGGCAATTCCGCTATGGGCACCATAGAGGCGGTTTGTCCCAGCTGCGGCGGCAGTATCGACCAGGATGCGGATCTGGATCACACCGACAACGTTCTGGCCGGAAAGCAGATCCTGAAGGTCTACGACGGCATGAACCACAGCCTGGCGCTGCTCAATGACGGCCACATCATCTCCTGGGGCGGCAATATGTACGGCCAGNTGGGCAATGGCTCCGTCAGCCAGCAGCAGGAGGGCGCATGGCCCGTGGTCGTGGGCGATCCCGGCGATGACGGCATGGGTGAATATGTGGTGGCAGTGTCCGCCGGCTCCGTGCACAACATCNTTCTGACCGCCGACCAGACTATGTATGTCTGGGGCGAGAGCCAGCAGGGCCGCCTGGGTCTGCAGAAGGACGGCGAGAGCATCGACGTGGGCGTCTATGTGCGCGAGCCGAAGCTGCTGACCTATCACGACACCAAGGGAACAGACGATCCTGACGACGACACCGATGAGCCTTATCTGGGCACTCTGGTGGCGGCGGGCGGCAGCCATACCGTTATGGGCCTGGCGCGCTCCTATGTGGACACCAACGCGAACCCGCCCAAGACCATCTACTATGGCCCGCTCTATGCCTTCGGCAACAACGGCATCGGCCAGGTAGGCAACGGCAGCAACGTGAANGCCGAGGGCGCCAAGCCTGAGAGCACATACCTGCCGCAGTGGGTTCGGNGCAAGGACGCCTACATCAAGCCCGGCAACATCGTCATGCCCGTTACGGCCAAGATGGATGTGGAGGGCCGGATCGACAAGTTCTATATCGCCAACGACGAATATCATCCCGTCTCCAATGACGAGGTGAAGTGGATCGTGGTGAAACAGCGGGATGAGAACGAGGTGGAGATCCCCGACGCCACTCCCGACGTCATCGCGAAGATCATCGGCCACTCCTCGACCNGCAGTANTCCCAATATGTACNCGCTGCAGGCCAACAAGATCGGTTCCGNCCGGCTGCAGTTGATCGACGTGGCCTCCGGCTACACCATCGACACCGGCGTAGTGGTCACCAGCCGTGATACCGTCCGTGCCGGCGTGCTGGTGGAGGATAACGTGGATCGGGCCAAGGATCCCACTGTCAGCCCCAACCTGGCGGTCTTCCCCCACGGCATGGACGCCCTGTTGGCTCGCGGCTTCCTGGGCGCGGGCGAGGTTCAGTTCCGTAACGGCCAGTTCGAGTTGGGCAACGTGCCCGCGGCTCTGGCCACGGCTGCCAACGCCGCCGCGCCGATGCCGGCGGGACAGTCCTCCGCTAAGCTGGCCAACGGCTATGTGGTCTTCGTAGAGCCCATCCCCGGCACNCCTGACCGGGTGACGGTGCGTATCGTTATGGCCGTTAACACCGACGATGTAAGCCTCTGGGGTACGGATGCCAGCGGAAACTACATCGACCTAGTGGCCAACGCGGGCACCACCGGCGTAAGCGCCACGGTCTATGGCCCGCTGCGCGGTACGACGCCGCAGTACGAGCTCAATCCGCCGGCAGGGGCTATGGTGACCATTATGGACTCCGCGGGCAACTTTGTCCCGACGCCGCTGGTGAACACCGACTACTATGCCTTCTATAATGTGCCGGTCAATCAGCTGGANAACCTGTATATCCNCTTTACCNACACCCAGAACCTNGCGGACTACGCTTACGAAGCGTGGGCCAAGCTGGTGCTGGCCCGGGAGTCCAGGGATACGACCCTGGGCAGCGGCTACGCCGGCAACGAGGGAACCGGCCCGGATCACAACATGCCGCAGACCTATCAGACCCCCGGTCTGGGACAGAACATTGCTGACACGGTCTACAACATTAAGGATGTGAGCATCCTGATGCCCGGGCCCACTGCCAGCGCCAGCACCCAGCCCAGCTACTACTACGCCATCATTGAGAACGACGCCATGACCGACCGGTCTCAGGCGCAGGACGGCAGCGAGATGGTCACCGAGGTCAACGTGTACCTGCAGGCGAACTCCGGCGTTGCGACCATGACCATCGGCGGTCAGCAGGCCAATGCCCTGCACCGTGCCCGAGTGGATGCGGCTGAGCTTGTCTACGAAAGCGCCAAGCGCGATTACGATCTGGCCTATAACCTCTGGTATGGCGCCGGATCGCCGGCCACCGGAACGCTGAAGACCAACATGGACAACGCGCAGGCCGCGATGATGGCGGCGCAGGCTACGGTGAATGATCTGCTCATGGAGCTGCATCCGGCGGAGCACGAGGTGCAGACCGTGGATGTANCCGCCAACACGCAGGAGCAGAACGTGAGCTATACCATCACGGAGCCGATCCACAACACCTCGACCAGCGGACAGGTGAAACTGCTGCGCAGAGACTATGCGCTGTCCCTGAGCGCGGTCAGTGCCCAGGTCAACGGCAAGACCTATGGAGCCACCAGCCTGGGGAACTATGAGTACGCCCTGCCCATCCCGGCAGATGAGCTGACCCGGGCGGGCAACATCATCAGCCTGCTGAAGGCCGATGCCCGGATCAAGGACATCACCAACCTCCAGTTCCTGCCCGGCGGCTCCAACACCAGCACTACGCTGGAGACGGTGAGCACCGCCAGCCAGGTCAACTACAGCCTGATCCTGGCGGACGACTGGACTGCCCAGCTCAACGTGCGGATCTATGTCACGCCGGATAAGACCAAGTATGTGGATCAGCTCTATCTCATCCACATCGTGCCCACCAGCCTCTTTGTGGCGCTGGATGACGAGCCGGCGACCGGCCTGCCCGAGTTGACCCGGCCGGACGGCAAGCGCTACGAGGGCAGCCTGAAGGATGTGCCNGNCGGTAATGANGAGATCAAGNTCACNCTGTTCACCTCTGAGCCGGGCAGCGGCGTGCGGCTGAGCAACGGCACCTACGGAACCTGGAGCAGCTGGGCCGCTAAGGTGGAGCAGGTACTGACCATCCGGGATGGCAACCAGAGCGCGGATACCAGCGCTACCCCGGCGAACTACTACTTTAACGGTGCGGACTATGTGGATGTGCCCNTCCAGGTTCNCAACAGCGCCGGCCTCATTGAGAACAAGACCATCCGCATCTACAAGGCGGAGGCCGATCCCAGCCTGAAGACGGTGGAAGTGGAGTTTGGCCAGGTCTACAGCGACTCCGCAGAGCCTGGCANCACCGCCAGCAAGGCGACAGCCCGGTACGACGAGACCAACGGCTACTATTATGTGACCGCCACTGCCACCGCGCTGAGCCAGACGGNCNCCGCGGCCGATGAGATCNNTGTCACGATGAACCAGGCCAACGGCCTGATCCAGGGCATCTACTTCTCCGAGGCGGACGCCAACGCGGCTCTGCCCGGAACAGGCGGCGTACCCGGAAGCCTGAGCTGGCCCGGCACCAGCGGAACGTTGGATGTGCCTCTGAACACCGACGGCAACAAGGCATGGTATTACATCGTCAACGGCTCTGCCAACCTGGCCAACTGGGAAGTGAACCCGCTGGTGATCGTGGTGCTGAACGCCGATATCATTGCGGCGAGCGCCGGCTCCGGCGTCAAGGTGCACCAAACCACCGCCAACCTGGATTACCTGTTCACTACCGCCGGCAGCCCGTTGGATCTGGGCGGCAATGTGGAGACCGCCGCGCGGGACACCTACACCGTGCGCATCAATCGGCCCACGGACGGGAAGCTGGATGCCGTGGTGTATGTAAACGATCCCTTCACCAAGGTCACCCTGAACGGTGTGGATTACTACTCGCCGGTGGCCGTGGTCGAGACCGATCTCGTCACCGGACAGTCCGAGACCCGCTACAAGGTCACGATTCCCAATGTGACCCTGACGGCAGAGGAGGCCGGCTATACCAGGCTGACGCTGACCACTTGGGCGGAGGNTATAGGCGGCTTCTCCATCAGCAAGCAGTACGATCTGGTCTACACCTATGCTGACCNGAACGGCCCGCTGAAGCTGGTGGAAGGCATCAACAGCCTGCAGGCCACAGATATTTACCCCTCCAACATCGTGAACAAGATGGAGAACGGCCAGGAGGTCTTTGATTACTACCGGATCGCGGTGAAAAATGGCGTCAATACTGTGGATCTCCACGCTGTGGCGGAGATGACCAGCACGAAGGTNTCCATCAGCCTGACCGGCATCAGCTATCTGGGCAGCGGTACCAACGATTATACCTATCCCCAGATCCAGCTGCCTGCCGCACCCGCACCCGGCAATGATTACCTGCTGGAGGCCTATATCCAGACGCAGGATGAAAGCGGCAACGTGAAGGTCTACAAGGTGCACTTNGTCCGTCCGGGCGGAAGCACGGATGTGGAGATCTACGCCGATCCCAACGTGGATACCGCGGCGGCGCTGGGTGTGAAGAGCACCAACACGGTAAGCAGCAACGGCTGCACCGACACCACGGTGAAATACTATCTGAAGGAGCTGGCGCAGGGCACCACCCAGTTCACCATNCGCGNCGTTACCTCGGACGAGTATNCCCAGGTCTACGTGGGCCCGGTGGGCTATGTTCCCAGCGCGACGATCGTGACCCAGCTCCATGGCTCGATCAGCAGCGTGAACGCCAGCGACTGGGCAGTCCATAAGCAGGATCGGACGTATAACATCGACGAGACCCTGAAAGCGGCGCTGTATGGCGATGGTCTGTACTATCCTGTCTATGTGCGCTCTGAGGACGGCCAGAAGAGCACCCTCTATATCGTTCAGGTGTGCTGGAGCACGGACAACGCCTCCATCGACACCATCACGGTGAATTATACCCATGGCGCGACCCAGGTGCCGCTGACCAGCGAGGCGTTCTATACCAAGACGGAGGACAACATCTACTGGTACGAGGCCTACCTGCCCAGCGATATCACCGTCAATACGATAGGCAGCGATATCATGCCGTACCTGAGCAGCATTACGGCCCGGCCCAAGACCCCCGCCGTGGCGCACATCCTGATCGACGACGATCCCTTCACCAGCGCTCCGGGCACGCCGGAGAGCAATCCCGCCCGGTATCAGATCGATGCCAGCACCGGCGAGCGGGAGCGGTATGCGGTCAATNTGAAGAGGCTTACGGATACCGACGGCACCGAGTACTCGGTGGTTTCCATCCGGCTGTTCACCAGCGAGACTGACTATGAGCAGATCAATCTGAAGCTGATCTATCTGTCGGTGGACANCACCATTCAGANGGTGACGGCCAACCCGAACAGCCCCGACGAGAACAGCACCACTACCTTTGCTACCGACGTTTCCAATGGAACGACATTGACAGACGCTTNCCATGTATTCATTCCTGACACAGGCGCGGCTTACTACATCCCCGACGTGAACATCCAGATCACCGCCCCCGGCGGTGCGATCCAGGTGGATCAGCCGGCGACGTATGAGTACCGGGTCAGCGACAGCGCGGGCAATGTGCGCTTCAATGACAAGATGGTACAGCAGAGCCAAAACTATCCCACCAACGGCCCGACCAGCTACACCATGGATCTGAGCGTGAACTCGCCCTTCGGCGAGCGCCGGGTCAAGGAGATGGAGATGCGCCGGAATAAGGTGGGCACAGCAGAGAACAATATGACGCCTGCACAGTATGCTGCGGATTTGGCCGCAGAGTACGCGACCTACACAAAGGACTATAAGCTGTGGCTCACGCCTGCTGACACCAACCTGGGCGCCGACACCTTCCTCTATATGAGAAACGGCGAGAACCTGTGGGCCAGGGATGTGACTCTGGAGGGCAGCACCTTCCATGTCTTCGACTATCAGAGCAATACCGTGGCCAAGCAGGTCTACTTCAAGTCCAAGTCTACCCAGAGCTACATTACGATCTACGAGAGCGACGTCAATGGAACGATCGGCAGCCTTGTGGCCCAGAGCACGATCAGCTCCCTGACGGTGAACAACATGGACATTGTTCTGAACAATGGCCTGACCGCCGTCAGCGACTACTTCGTCATCCGTGTCAACTCCAGCCAGCCGGGTANGACCGACCTGCACCGGGATTATCTGCTGCACATCGAGCCTATGAGCGCGGACACCTCCGNGGAGGTCACGGTGACCTACAGCACCTGGCTCAGCGGTACGGAAGAGGTGCGCACCGCCACCTACACGGTGAACAGCACCAGCGATCCGCTGGTGGTGCCCATCGCCATGGATACGCAGCAGGTGAAGGTGGAAGTAAAGCCCACCAACATTTACGCCAAGTCCTACGTGGATGTGGACGGCACCTACTATCCCCTGACACCCGGCTACCCGACTGCCTTCTGGGATACCAAGAGCTATGGCTCTTCGGATACGGCGAACGTCCCGGTGGTGGATCCGGTGGTCAATCCCGCGGGTACGGTGTATGCGCATGTGAGAGCGCAGGACGGCACCATTTACAGCACGCCCATGGGCAACGGCTATACCATCAACTTTGAACGTCAGAGCGATGAGGCCACGGTCATCAAGGTGGTAAACAACAGCAAGNAGCCCACAGACGACTGGTACCAGGCTAANGTGNAGGGCGANAACCAGGAAATCTTCGTGCTCTACATCGACGAGTACAGAGCCCCCATTGGCGACCAGTATGCCCAGACGATCATCACACCTTGTACCGGCGCCTATCTGCGGTACATGGACAAGACCGCGGGCGATCCCACTGTGGCGGACGATCCCGCCTGGAGCGCCTGGACCACCACCGGCGGCATGGATCTGACCACGCCGGCGCCTGGTCTGGCCCGGGGCGAGTACGTCATCGAAGTCCGCTCGCAGAGCGGTCTGGTGACGCGGCAGTACACGCTGAAGATCATGGATAAGTCCGACGACGCCACCGCGGGCTTTACCATCGCGGAGGACACCACCAACCATTACAATGTGCTCGCCAGCGATAAGGAAGACACCACCGGCGTATTCTTCGACAGCGCCACCGGCTCTTACCTGGGCTGGGCGCCGGAGACCAGCAACGCCACCTTCCGCATCAAGCCCACCGATCCGTACGCCAAGGTGATCTATGTGGAGGAGCTGAACAGCATCACCGGCGGTAAGGGCAGCGGTACCGTCCTCAGCGGCTGGACTGCGCCCGACGGAAGCGCCTATACCTATGGCGACGCCATGGTACTGGGCGGCATTCCGGTCGGCAGCACGCCGAAGTATTACCTGGTGGAGATCGAGCCTCAGAGCCAAAAGAACGGCGCCACCGAGACCCACCTGCTGACGGTGTACCGCAGAGATGCCAGCGTGGACGTGAACTACGTGGAGGTCACCGACAGCACCCAGACCGACCGGGTNAGCAGCCTGACCAGAGACAACGACACGGCCAACTTCATTGCCCGCGAGAACAGCTTTACGCTGGATATCGAGACGGTGAACGCGCCCGGTCAGGCCTATATCGAGGAGTTCAAGGGCATCAAGCTGAGCAGCCCGGTGCAGCATCACCAGGTCGCCCCCTATGCCCTGTCGGTCAGCGCCGGCGCCAATGAGACGGCGAGCTTCCTGGTCAAGGATGTGGCCTTCTACAAGGACGACGACCACACGCCCAACGCCAAGCACCAGTACAGCGCGGTATTCTACCGTGCTACCCACGATGTGGGGATCGGCCGGATCATTGCCATCTATGATCTGGACGGTGAGAAGGACGTCATCAGAGAGGCCGCGCCGCGTCCGGAGAATCCGACGGTCTATGAGGTCTCTGTGCCTGAGAACGCGCGCAATGTCAAGGTGGGCGTCACGGCGATCAATCCCTATACCGAGCTCTATCACCTGGACAGCACCAACTTGGTGCCGAGCAGCAACCTGAACGGTGTGAGCCCTGTGGTTGGCGAGCAGCTGCGGTACCGGGTGGATCCGTACAACATGATCATGAACGACACGGATCGACCCATCGTGAGCCATTTCGCGGCGGTTGCCTCCTCTGGAGAGCGGCAGCAGGCTTACAGCGTGCGGATCTATAAGGATGAGACCAGCGCGGCGCTGGGCGATACGGCCTATGGCGTGGAGTTGGGCGGCAACTACATCAACCCGCTCAGCGTCAACGGCGTGTTCCTGAACGGCCAGCGACTGGAGACCCAGGGCAACGGCAGCTATTACGGCGTGGTGGACACCAAGGAGAACGCCAGCCTGACCGTGGTGCCTTACAACGGCCTGGCCAAGGTGACCCTGAAGGATGACAGCGGTAAGGTCGTGGGCGTCAAGACCGGCGGCGGTGTGTTTGAGGGCCTGCCCATCAAGACCACCGGTGTGACCACTTACGAGGCCACGGTGGAGTCCGCAGACGGCTCGGCCAAGCAGACCTACAGCATCGTGCTGGATTACGTGGAACAGAACAGCANGGAGCTGTCCGCCATCACCATGGAGAACGCCCTGCAGAGCAGCACCAATACCTTCCAGGNGGCGGCCNNNGAGGTGACGCTNNCCGACGGCAGCACGGTGTACATGGCCCGTGTGCCCGACAAGACCACTGCGGTCANCGTGACCTTCAACGGCGTCAATGCCCAGCAGGTCATCACGGCTGAAAAACAGGTTATGGTCACCGACATAATCAACGGCGTGCCCACCCAGGTGCCCGAGCTGACCGCGCTGGGTACCGGCACCGGTGAGCTGACAGTCCAGGTGCCTCTGACCCTGGATGTGAACCAGGTGAACTATACAGTGACGGCTGCCGGCGGCGGCGTACCTGCCAACGGCATCCTGTACATCATCCGTGTGACCCAGCCGCTCAAGACGCTGATGGTGGACGGCACGGAGCCCACGCAGACCACGACAGGCTACAGCTACGTGGCGCCGAACGACGCGGAAAAGGTAANGGTCACCGCNACGGCCAACAGCCAGTTTGCCAAGGTGAGCGTCAACGGCAGCACCCCGACCTTCCACACCGCTACGGTGGAAGTAACGGTGCTCCAGCCCAACTGCGTGGTGCCGCTGAAGATCTACACCTATCCCTACAGAGAGGATGACGCCATCAATACNAGCCTGGTCATCACCCGGATGGGCCCGGCGTACAACCTCAACTATCTGGGCAGCAGAGAGCTGGGCGACACCAGCGCGAACACCACTCAGGNGCCCAAGGACAGCCATGGCCGCTATGTGCTGACCATGCCCNCNACAATCAGTGGAATGGAGCTGCATGCCTATACAGCCGATCCCGCTGATGAGCTGGTGCTGGTGAAGCAGGGCGCGACCGGCAGCGTGCANGTGCAGCCTGAGTTGGGCTACCCGCAGAGCAGCGCCACCCAGAAGTGGTATCTCTGGAACCTGAACGTGCCGACGGCCGACAGAGACAACTACAAGCTGGTTGTGATCCACGCTGGAAAGGCCATGGAGTATGACCTGATCACGGCCAAGGAGAACAACATCACCGGTCTGTCCAAGATCGTGGTGAACGAGGGCCTGAGCACGCGCAACGAGTTGACCATCAATCCCGGCTGGGATGATTACACGGTTACCGTGCCGCAGGATATGACCACTGCGCATGTGACCATCACAGCGGCCGATCCGCTGGCGACACTGACCAGCGGCACNGCCACCGGCCAGGGCGGCCTGGATCTGAATGTGGCCCTGAACGGCGCCGGCGCGAACGTATCCTTCACGGTNANGGCGCTGGATGGCACGGTACGCAACTATACACTTGCACTGGTTCAGGCGCTGAGCGCGACTGAGCTTGGATCTGTGTACCTTGGCGACAGAGAGCTGACGGCAGTCAANGGCATCTACAACGCGACGATGGATGTGACCAACGGCTCTGCGCAGCTCATCATCCGGGCCAGGGACGGCGCGACTGTCCGGGTCTACGATGAGAACGGCGTCAACGAGATCGCCACCGGCGGCGCGACCCTGTGGAACAACCAGATCCCCGTGACGGCGGGCAAGGTCAACCGGTACGTGATCGAAGTGACCGCGGCCAACGGTTCGACCACAAAGAAGTATGGACTTACCCTCCGGGCTGATAACTTCGCCGTGGGTGTGGAGAGCTTTGAGGTTCGGAAGGATTCCACCAACACCGCGCTGAGCGCACTGCCCTACGTNGCTGTGACGCCCAAGGATACCGACGACCGGGTGTACGAGGTGGTTTTGGATCCCGCCGACCGGTATGTGGACTTCAAGGTGACAGCCAAGGACTACAGCAATAAGGTGGAAGAGGGCTGGCCCATGTTTGCCAACCTCGCCGTGCCCGGAGCCAACAGCATTGTGGCGCTGAGCACCGGCGCCGGCATGGGCGAGTTCCGCCTGGATNTGAACGCGCTGGATCAGGTGCTCAACACCGCCAACGGTACCATGTATCCCTTCNAGGAGATCTATGTGCCCGTGTTCGTACGCACCCAGTACGAGTATGACAGCAATGGGGACAATGTGCTGGACACCACCGGCAACGCATACACCATGGAATACACCTTGAAGCTCATCCGCTCCAACAACGACGCCACGCTGCGGATGATCACGGTGAATACCAACTCGGCCAACCAGACCTGGGACAACAATATTCTCGGCCAGCAGCTGGCCGACATGATCCCGGCACCCTATGCCAATGATAAGGGTGAGATGGTCTACACGGTCACGGTGGATGAGAGCGACACCGCCCTGAAGGTGGTGCGTCTGGAGGCCACGGATACCTATGCGATGCTCTCCGCCGGCATCAACACCGCGGCCAANCCCACGGTGGCNAACNGCGCTGCCTGGCAGATGGATAACATCAGCATGACGGATGAGGTCGTGCGGATCCAGATCAAGATCCGGGGCGAGGAGGCTGAGGNNAATGACTTCACCACCTCCTGGCTGGAGATCTATCAGGAGAGCAGCAATGCCGAGCTGAAGGAGCTCTATCTGACCCAGACCCTGGCCAACGGCGAGAAGCTGCGCACGGACGCCCACCAGGTCGCGCCGGGCTCCAACAATTACGTGGCCTATCTGTCCACCGATAATGTCAGCGCCACGCTGACGAATGTGGACGTGACCGCCGTGGCGCAGAAGATGTTGGCGCAGGTAAGCCTGACCGGGCCCAACGGCGCAGCCGGCCCCGACAAGGGCAGTGTGACCTACACGGAGACGGCGCTGACCGACGGTATCATGTATACCATCACGGTGCAGCCCTCCACGGCCAGCGCGGCGGCGAAGACCTATACCTTGACCGTCCACTTCATTGACCTGGAGCTGGGTGTGGTGAAGGTGGATAATGTGGATATCATGCCCAACTTCTACACCGAGACCATCGACGGAGTGAACAGCGTAGTCTACTACGCTGTGGTCAGCCCGGCCACGAAGGAGAACGTGTCTCTGGAGCTGGAGACCCACAACCAGAACACCACTGCCAGCGGCGGTACCGTGATTCCCGACGCCTTCCTGACAGTGAGCGACATCAACGGCACAGCAGTGGATCCCACGCCTGCCGACGGCAACCAGTTCTATAAGCTCAGCCAGAAGCTGGCTGAGGGTGAGCGCACGCAGTTCCAGGTANGGGTAGGCTCCGATGCGGCGCCCGGCACGCGGGTCTATAAGAACCACTATGTGCGCGTCTACCGTACCAGCAGCGAGACCAGGCCCCAGGAGGTCATCATCCACTACTACGATGACCAGGGCGTCTATCAGTCTGTACCCGCGGTGCTCAACGGGACCCGATATGAGGCATACCTGCCCATCTACGCTACCAAGGCGGATGTGGAGATGATCGGCCCCAGCGATCTGTCCTNCCTGCTCCTTGGCCCGGAGAGCATGACCGGTATGACCCAGGCTGTCCGCAAAGAGTACACGGTGGAGAACGCCCCGCTCAACGGCAGCCAGACCGACTTTGACATGACCGTGTGGGCGGTGGATAAGACCGTGGGCAAGTATACGGTCACCATTTACCAGGTCAGCGACGGCCTGGAGACCGTAAAGGTGGACGGCCAGGAGGCCNCTGTCCGCCNGNCCGAGATCTATGGCCAGACCGTGGATCTCTATGAGGCCATGGCCAGCACCCTGCATCCCACCGTGGCGGATGTGTANATCAAGACTGTCAGCACCCAGGCTGAACTGAAGGCCGGCCCCACCGGTGGAACCCTGACCGAGGGCGCCAACAGCCTGTGGACTGATCCCGCCTACGCACTGCAGCCCTACACGGCCACNACGCCGGTGACCTANTCCGAGATCCAGATCGTCTACGCCTCTTATCCTGGCGCTACCGAGAATACGGCCTACCTGAGGATCTATCAGCAGGACGCCAACGCCAACCTGCTGAAGGTGGAGCTGAAGTACACGACCGACCTGGATGAGGAGCTGACGACGCAGCTGCAGTACAACAGCGCTGACGGCATGTACTACGGCGCGCTGCCCTCCACGGCGATCAGCGCGGAGATCACCGCCTGGTCCGAGCATCCCATGGCCACGGTGACTGTGAACGGCGTGACCGGTACAGGTTCCGCTACCGCGCCGGTGAATGTGACCGCACTCCAGACGCCCGGCGGCAGCCCCATGAGCTTCGCGATCAGCGTCACCTCTACGGACGGCAGCACGACCCAGCCCTACACAGCCAATGTGGAGAATGTGGATCTGTCGCTGAAGTATGTGCGGGCCGAAGAGAAGACTATCCAGGCCAAGACCTTCAACCTGTCCTATAATACCATCGACGGCCAGAAGGTTCGGTACTACGTGGACAGCAGCGGCAACAATACCATCGGCGGCACCACCTATGATCCCGCCATGCAGTTCCAGGCCCAGGTGCAGATGAACGACAACAATGGCTCCCTGCAGGTTTGGGTCAACGGCACGCCTGTGCCCGTGAGCCCGGCAGACCTGTGGTCGGTGGGCATGTATCCCGCCAGCGCCGGCGATCCGCAGAAGATCCGTATCGTGGCCAGCCAGAGCACTACGCCCTTCACCGGCGCCGATCCCATCTTCTTCAGTGCGGAGTACTTCCTCTACCTGTACCGCAACGATGCGGAGGCGGCTCTGGAGCGGGTGACCNTGAACTACGAGGGCCACAGNCAGGNCGCTTACGCGGAGAGCGACGGTGAGCACTTCACGCTGTACGTGCCTCTGGATGTGGATACAGGCGACCTGGTGTTCAAGGCGGTGTCTGACGGCGCCAAGGTTTGGGTGAGCGAGGATTCTGCGGCCCATCCCATCGATCCCGACGACGAGTCCACATTCCAGACGCTGACCATGGAGCGCGGCGCCCGTACGCTGCATGACCACACTGTTCTGGATACCCAGGGCATTTACAAGTATGCCATCCTGGTGCAGTCCTCCAACGGTACCCAGCGCAGGCTCTACGGCGCCCGGATCACGAAGGTGGATGTGAACCTGAAGACCCTGGAGGTCAAGGGCGACGCCGGCGGCGNATACGTGAACGTGCTGCCCACGAAGGGCGTGCTGACCCTGGATGACAAGCAGTNCGATTACTACAAGGCATACGTGCCCGATCCGGACGAGAACCTGCAGGATCTGCTCAACGCACTGATCCACGCGGTGGCCGAGGATGCAGTCAACACGGAAGTGGAGATGTATCTGGTCAACGGCAGCACGGAGACCCCGATCAGCAAGTCCGCCGCCGACGGCGCGGATTTGTGGAAGACCGCGCTGCTCTCCGGCAATGGCGCGACCCGGGTGAAGATCGTGGTCAAGGGCAACGAGAACACCCTGCCCGGCAGCAGTGTGCTCCAGAAGATCTCCTACCTGGATATCTTCCGCAGCAACGGCAACACCAAGCTTAAAGAGGCCNAGCTCATCTACGATGAGACCATGTCTGACGGCACGCTCATCGCGCACAATGAAAAGCCGGTGACGCCGGAGGCGCAGGTGCCTGCCCAGCCCGCCGCCGTACCCAACTATGTGCCGGAGGATGTGGTGGACTTCACCATCAAGGCCACGGCGGAAGAGGCCAATGCCAAAGTCCTCATCCGGATCTACGATTCCAGCACGCCGCTGTCCCCCAGCAACTTTAGCAGCACCATGACCAATACCGCCACCACCCAGCTGAGCTTCAACGACGGCCAGAGTGTCGCGGAAGAGGTCATTGTGGAAGTGGGCGTGTGCGTCAACGGCCTGGTCAGAAGCAGTTATATCCCGGTGCGCCGGGTGCTGAAGACCAGCGAGAAGGTGGANGTGAACGGTATTCTGGTCAACACCTTCGAGATGCAGGATGAGGGCGAGATCCTGACCAATGGCGTCACGCCCTCCGGCAAGGAGGTCAAGGTCTACCTGGCCTTTGTGGATCCCACNCTGACTACGGGCTGGAGGATCGTATACGACGGCAAGCCGCAGACCAAGGTGAAGCTGTATGCCGATCTGACGACCTTGGCGGACGGTACGAACGTGCCGCTGCCCGGCAATGTTTCCGACGCCCTGACTGTGACCGGGACTCTGACGGGTCATGACTACACCAAGGCGCTGATCCGCGGCATCGAGTCCAGCACCAGCGACCGGTTGGTGAACCGTGAGTACATTCAGCTGANCGGATATGACACCCATGACGAGCTGGAGCGCGTCACGCTGAAGTATACCCTCAATGGCGAAGTCCANGAGGTGGACGCCACTTGGGATGCAACCAACGGCAAGTATATCGTCTATGTGGATCAGAGCCTGGTGGCCAACATCCAGAACGCGAAGACCGATATCACCGCAGTGACGGACAGCGTCCTGGCGCCTCATGCCCAGGTGAGCGTGAACAGCACGGCTGACGCCGACTACAGCACTCACGTGGATACCGAGACCGATGTGGCCCTCACTGTGGGCGGTACGACAACGGTGCCCATCTATGTCAAGAGCACCATGGCCTACGTCAACGGTACCGCGCCCACGCAGTACGACATGGATATCATCCCGGTGGATCTGGGCCTGGACGATGTGACGGTGAAGACCGGCAGCACGATGCCCACGACCTATCAGGCTACCGCGCCCACNAATGCGCTCCTGCCCTGGACGGTCTCCATTCAGCCCATGAAGGATCTGCCGGAAGAGGCCGGCGGGAAGCCCAGCAACACAGCTGCGGCGCCTGGCCAGATCGTGCTGCGCTATGGCTATCTCAAGCAGCCCGACGCGCCGATGAACGCAGCGCAGCAGCCGCTGTACGACATGCTGCTGGCCGAGTACATCAGGATGTCCAGCAACTTCCCCTCCGATTACAAGGGCGCCACCTGGGCTGACTTTACGGATCCCAACGTGACGCAGGCGGACTATCAGCTCTATCTCACCGATCCCAGCAAGGCGAAGGGCACCTATGCCGGCCTGGTCTGGACAGACGTCAACGGCCAGTGGACGGTCTTTGACGGGGTGAACCATGTCTATGAGCAGGTGGAGATCAACGACGCCGCGGACGCCAAGACCATGGTGAAGATCCAGGTAGGCTATGACAGCAACGGCGACAAGACGCCGGAGGGCTGGCGTACCCACAACCTGGTGATCACCCGGAAAAACGATAACGCGGCTGAGCTGGATCCGCTTGGCAGTGTGGAGATGAACACGTCCACCAACATACCGAACTACAATGACCTGAAGACAGCCAAGCAGATCCGGGAGAGCAACAAGCTGGTGCAGAACATCTCCGGCCTGCTGAGCACGAAGGTCGTCAACGGTGTCGAGACGAGGACGTACGGCTATGGCCTGGCGCCTTCGAAGATGGGCACCTACACCACCTTCTATCTGAAGCTGTCGCAGATCAATATCGGCACGGTGAACGAGCTGTATGCCTCTTACACCTCCGGCGGTTTGGCGACCACCCTGTACAGCTCCACTTCGCCCACCGTCAACGCCAGCACGCTGACGCAGATGGCCAACGACCAGCTCTATTGGGCCATTCCCGTGAGCAGCAGCAACCTCAGCGATGTGACGACTGTGACGGTAGACGCCGTGGCGGAATCCGGCCGAGTGGTGCGCTATGTCATCAACCTCTACTGGATCAACAGTATCGCTGAGTTGGATGAGAAGGTAACCACCATCGCTACCAACCACTATGATCCCAGCATTACGCCGGATGTGACCCACGACAGCAATATTCCGGCGGAGAACTACTACGGCTTCTATGTCAGCCAGAAGTATGTCAGCAGGGCGAATAACCAGACCTGGGTCGACCTGGCGCACATCTTCGCCAAGGAGAACCTGGCGCAGCTGCGGATGGCTACCATTGAGCTGAACATCAACGGTCTGACGCAGCGCTATACCGGTGTGACGGAGGACAACCAGGGCAATCCCATCAAGGTGCCCGTGGAGTTTGACGCCAACGGCGTGGGGTATCTGGACTTTAAGATCATCTCTGAGGATGAGATTGCGTCCAATGATTACTCCTTCGAGCTTCACATCCTGTCCAATAACGGCGAGCTGAAGGAGATCCAGATCAACGCCCAGAGCCAGTTCGTCTTCCGGACGGATAAGGTGCTGAGCTGGAGCGACGTGCAGAGCCTGACGCCCAATACCGGCATTGCGCCTACGGCGANCGAAGAGCAGATGTTCAAGGCCGCTGACGGCAGCGACCTGACGCGTACGGTCTACGAGGGCTATATCAGCAAGAAACTGGCCCAGACCACCATAGTTCCGACCATGATCCGTGCCATTGCGACGGAAGAGACCAGCAAGGTCACCATCTATGGCAATGCAGCCCAGATCGGATGGACGAATCCCACCGATAAGGCGTGGAGGCCGACGACCGAGCTGAGCAATGTCCAGGCCGGCTACATGATGACGAAGCCCACGAACACGATCTTCGGCGGCGTCCGTGACGGTATGGACGACATGGGTGCGGCGCTGAACACGCCTGACCGCTATACCGCCCAGCAGAGAGTCTATATCGACGTGGAAGCGGAAGACGGCTCCATGAGCTACTATGTGCTGGTCATCCGGAACGCCAAGGATTACAACAACAACGTGGGCCGTCTGGACAACAGCGGCAAGCTGGTCGAAGAGGGGAACCCGGCGGCGGCGGCCATGAGCGATGCGGATTACAAGGNNNCCTATAAGNACANTTACGCCATCTGGGTCTACCCCAGAGACACGGACATCAGCCTGCTGGCTCCCAACGCTACGGTTACCGTGTGGAGTGACGATGACCAGAGCACCATGACTGCGGATCAGAAGAAGACGATCGCAGATTATGGTACGACGGATTACTTCGGCAGACCTTACCCGCTGGCCTTCTCGGCCAGGGTGCCCGGCGATGCGCTGACCCTTCAGATCAAGATGCAGACGGAGAATCCCTTCTCCGGCATCGGATACAGCGGAACGTCCAACATCTCCAACTACACCACGGCGACCATCTCCTCGCTCTACAGCGATTTCACCCCGGGTCAGAATATCCATCTGTTCGGCGGCGTGCGGAAGCAGAGTGAGATGATCATGGGCACAATCGCCGGTCAGCGTAGATTTGACCTCTATCTGGAGGCCATGCCCACCAACCGGAATCTGGAAAAGGTGGAGCTGTTCTCCGACCAGGCGGGTCTGAATGACTACAAGCTCTATGTGGTCGATGACACCACCATCGATGTGNACCTGGCCAGCACCACGGTGGAGGCTGACCTGAAGCTCACCACCCAGACGGACACCGCGCTGTTCAAGGTTNTCAAGATGANCGCCGGCGGCTTTGCCGGCACCGTTCAGGACATCTACGCGGTGGACGATTACCAGACCAGCAACAACACCTTTACCGGCACGCCGGTTCAGATCATCATGCACGAAGGCGTGCTGCGGCTGCCGCTGGATGCCAACACCATCACGACCACCTATCTGGTGCGGGTCTACAGTACCGAGGGCGACAGCATCTACAAGGAGTACCAGCTGAATCTGGTGCGGAAGGACGATAATCTGCTGGCTGACGCCATCTTCTTCAACGAGCGGATGATCCTGCCTGCNAGCAGTCAGGGTATGGCTGTGACCTTGAACCTGCTGGTGAACGATGCCAACGAGCTGATCGTGGACAAGAACGATCCCGCGCTGCTCAGCATCCTGGCCGGCAACGACCTTACACCCAACGGACACATCCTGACCAGCACCCTCGGCAANGCCGGCGTGCAGGAGGTCAAGGACGCACTGGTCAGCACTGTCCCGGTGCCTGTGGGCCAGAGCATTGTGGCCGGAACGCGGACGAGCGACGGAAAGATCCTTNTCAACGACGTGGCTGACAGCGGCGCCGTCAGTGAAGTGATGTCTGCGAGAGCCCAGGTGTACCGTGTGGATATCACCGATATCGACACCGTCGGCCGGGTACGGGTACAGCTGCGCGACCAGGAGGAGCTGACCACCGTCCACAACGACCTGAAGACCTTTGCGGCCGGACAGGATGAGCACATCCACGACGCTACTGTGGATCAGTACATGGATCNGGGCAACCTGCCGCGGATGTCGGTCGCCCAGNCCAACGGCGATCCCAATGCCAGCTTTATCTACCCGCTGTTCATCGGCAGCNGCAGCACAATATCCATGAACACAGGCGACGAGCTGCCCGGACAGGTGAACGTACTGCTGCTGGTCATCTCCAGACGGGAGCACCTGAGCGATCTGGACGCCGATATCTATGTCAGCAACGTCCGGGACGATCCCGTGACCAATGGCGAGAAGGCTGTTCTGGACGATCCTCTGCCCAGCACCGATACCTCGGTGGATGACTGGATCACCGCCCACATGCCCNGCGCGCCCACGGAGGGNTACGACGTTTACAAGTCCCGCATCTCTATCAGCGCCGCTTACGGCTATGTGACAGTGACCGCCAATTCGCCCAGCACCCTGATCACCCTGTATGATGAGGAAGGCAACCGCCTGTGCGAGCCGGACTACTTTATGGTCNCCGGCGCTGTGCCCATCAACTCCGACCGGGCGGAGACCTATGTCTACGCTTGGCTGGAGACCGCTGACGGCCACTCCAAGCTGGATCGGGTCAAGATCGTCCGCAGCTCCGGCAACACCGGCCTGCGTATCGTTCAGGCCAAGGATCACAAGAACGGCGGCAACTATCCTGTGGGCGAGACCGTGAACGGTCAGCTTGCGGAGGCTTACACCTATGTGATCAAGCTGCCTGCCGGTACCGCGAAGACGTATCTCCACCTGGAGGCGGAGGATCCCGCCGCCACAGTTGAGGTCTGGCGTCCCCGTGCCATTGAGGATACCAGCACCGATCCCTCCTCCTGGCGTCCCGGCAACACGACCTTCGACGGCAGTGCCGTAAGCTTTGTGGGCGGCAATTGGATCGGTTTGGATTACGCCGCCGACTGGGAGCGGGATGAGAGCCTGGCCAATGGTACGCCGGCCTACGTCTACGACACCTGGCGCGATCCCACCGCCAACCCCTTGGAGGACAAGGATGGCATCAATGTCTACAACAAGCTGCTGTGGCCTGAGTATGTCAAGGTAACCGCCCCCGACGGCACCAGCCAGAAGTACGTCATCTGGCTCCAGAACATCCCCGTGGGTACGGAGCTGATCGAGGTCAAGGTGGATCAGACAGACGCGGCTGTCACCAGCCAGCTGTCCTATGCCGCTACGGTGCACACGGTGAAGGACTCTAACGAGGACTTCAAGATCGTGGATATCTTCCTGCGGGCGAGCAACATCTCCGCCAGAGTGGAGCTCAGCGACTTCGCCGGCAACGACTACCTGGCTTACAGGTACAACCTGAGCGATACGCCCAAGAGCATCCAGAAGAGAGCGGACGGCACACNCGATTATACGGTCGTCTNCATCCCCATCAACNGCGTGGACAGCAACATCCTCCAGGTACAGCTGGTACTGAAGNAGGAANTTGACAACATCCCGCTGAAGGTGACGGTCACCGCGNAGGAGGGCGTGTATCAGGAGTACACCCTGCGGGTCTACCAGGCCTTTGACGACTTCAGCGACCTGCTGGTGAACATCAACGGCACCGACAATGGGTTCCGCATGGTGAAGGACAGCGCCGACACTTACCGGTATCTGGTTCAGTACGGCANTACGGCCATGAGCAAGCCGGTGAGCGATGTGACGGCGGACTACCTGTCCGGCAAGAATATGGTCTACTACGTCAGCGACGGCTTCATGGGAGAGCCTGTGGGCATCGCTTACCTCCTTGCGCCCACAACGCCCAACTTCCGGGAGAAGTTCGACCACTATGTGAACACGAGCATACCCAAGGTGTACTACGAGGTCATCTTCCCCGTGGGTACCTCTCAGGTACAGCTGGCGGCCACCTACGCCGATGTGGAGCAGAAGCTGCACAACGCCAGCGGCCCNCTGCGGATCAGNGTNGGCACCGACGCCAGCGGCAACTGGGTGACCAGCACGCTTACCGCCAACAACCAGTGGGCGGAAAACCGGAACGTCATGTTGACCGGCGCCGACACCCGGGTGCCTATCCAGGTGGACTTCAACGGCACCACCAAGACCTTCTACGCCATGGTGCGCAAGNACGCCCTGGACGAGCGGCTGNATTACATCCGCGTGNATGGCAAGGATCTGACCCTCAACCTGGAGGCCGACGATACTGGCGAGATGATCCTCACCGGCCATGCCACAGTTTATAATGAGAGCCGGTACGCCAAGATCGAGGTGAAGGCCAGCGCGAGCACCAGTGCGCTGCAGCTGAGCCGTGTCAACTATCTGAAGTACGAGATGCAGAACGGTCAGCTGACGCCCACACAGATGGTCAGCTTCAATCCGGTCAACGACAGAGGCTATCTGGCACTGGACGCCGACAGCATCAATGACGGTACGGAGCACAACGTCTTCATGGTGGAGCTGAAGACCAGCGACAATAAGACCTACCACTACCGCATCATCATCAACTACGTCAACCAGCCCATCCAGCTGGATCGGTTGATCGTGTATGATAATGAGCTTCAGACCGGCGGCACGACCCTCAAGGATGTGCACTACCAGTACATCACCACGCCCAAGGGACAGAAGTATGTGGAGGACACGACCTTCGGCAACAGTGCGGACGCGCTGCCGCTCTCGCCGACCTTCGTGGCGGGAACCAACATCTTCGATTACACGGTGGGCTGTGAAGAGGAGAAGACGCTGATCACGCTGGTCGCCGACGCCCAGGAGTCCAACCTGCACTATCAGGAGGCCATGCGGGAGATCTACACGGCCCAGTATGACCCCACCAGCGGAATGAGCCTGGATGACTTCCTTGCCGCCAGCATGTATGGCGAGGAGATCATTCTGAAGGTGGATCCCGAGAACACGCTGGGTCTGNATGCCTCGGCCAGCCAGCCGGTTCCCAGCATANCCGTCAACCNACCCCAGGATTATCCTGAGATCGGCGGCGCGGTGCTGCCGCAGGGGACTGCCACGCCGGCCTACGTGATCTGGGAGCGCCAGATCGACATGACCGACCGGGATATTATCACCATCCCCGTGGTCATGGAGGTGGTCAAGAGCGGCTACAGCAAGACCTATACCATCAGCTACCACAGGCTCTCTGACGACGCCACGCTGAAGCCCGACGAGTGGGGCGTGCTGGGCCGCAATCCCAACGAGGAGAACTGCCTGAACGATCCGAACATTGTGGATCAGCGGATCTATGAAGTTGACCACGCGGTGAATGTGGCGGAGATCTACGCCATCGCCAACCACAACCACGAGTTGAATACCACTCTGGTTACGCTGAAGGCCTACAACGAGGCGACCGGCGCCTATGAGACCCTGACCACCAATGTGGGCGAGATCCACCATCAGGTGACGCTGAAGGACGGCCTGAACCGGTATCAGATCATCGTGACGGCCGAGGACGGCTATGCCCATAAGGAGTATGAGATCACCATCAAGCGGAAGCAGGCCGACCTGGGTCTGCAGTGGGTGCGTATCGCCAACGCCAACTCCAGCAAGGAGAGCAACGCCAGCGGCGAGAACGTGCTGAGGAATGCGGATGGTTCCTACACGGCTTATGTCATGGCCGGCGCCATTCCCAGNNTGACGNCCAAGGTNNAGGATCAGGNCAACAGCCGGGCGCAGTTCTTCATGATGAGCAACAAGCCGGGCGCGCCCGTGAACGGCCNGGGAGGCACCCAGAGCAACAAGAGCGATCCCATCGCCGTGTTCAACTATGGCCACGAGTGGAACTATGAGACGAATCTGCCCAGTGGCGTGACCCACGACGTTGGCCAGTACGGTCTGAACGAGATCCCGAGTGGCGATCAGGAAGCCGTTACCGAAGGCGTCATTAGAGTGTGGGCCGAGTATAACGGCGAGACCATCGTCTCTGAACTGGCGCCCGGCGAGACCCTGGGCACGGGCCCGGTGCAGACGCTGCCCGATGAGAACATTGNCGGAAACACGGTGAGCCATACACGCCAGGAGACCATTANTGATAACGGCGACGGAACCTACACGAGAAAGGTTCAGGATGTGTACATCACCGAGTATCCGCTGCACCTCGTTGCGGTGTCCCGGGAGGCCATGACCATCTATGTGGACACCAGAAATGCCGACTTCATCAGCGGCGAGGACAACCGCATACCCATTATGGCCGAATGGGATCCCAATGAGGCTTGGGACGCCTATGACAGGCAGACCAACCCGGATCCCGCCCTCATGGGCNCNTACAAGGTGGGCGTGCCCGCCAGCACGCTGAAGGCCTGGCTGCGTGTGTACACTCTGATCTCCAACGTCAACNTCGACGAAGAGAACCAGCAGGTGAGCTTCCCGACTGAGAACTGGAAGGATCACGACCATCTCATGCCGCAGCGCTTCACCATGGATCAGAAGNNCCCGATCATGGTCAATATCACCGAGCATCTGGGTACCGGCACCAGCAAGTGGTACCACGAGGTTTTCATCGGCGTGAAGTATGACCGGGCGTCGCTCCAGCCTGAGTTCATGTATCCGCTGCACATCTACATGCTCAGCGATGACGCCTGGCTGACNGAGCTCGAGGCCTCTGTGGAGAATGATCCCGAGGATCCCTCTCAGCCGCTGCTCCTGCCCACCAAGCCGGTATTCCCGGCGAAAGAGGACACAGGGCCCAATATGCCCAGTGAGTATGAGATCTTCGTGTCCACGGAGCATACCACCATCGACTTCCCGAAGATCTCGGCGGTGGAGAATGNCACCATCCGCATCACAAGACCNGACGGCATGGTGATCGATCACCCCAATGGCGACCCGCTCAATGGTGTGGCGCTCCACAGGGGCGAGAACGTGATGAAGATCGAGNTCACCTCGGAAGACCGGACGGTGGTCAGAACCTACGATNTCATTATCAGCTGCATCGATCAGGACAGCCTGACCCTGCTGAAGGACATCCAGATGATCTATGGCGACACGTACTACGACTTCTCGCCGGTCTTTGACCCCGAGCAGAACTATTACGACTACGCCGTGGACGCCACAGCGGCAGACCGCATCACCTTCCAGCCCGTGGTGTATGATGTGACGCCCGGAAGCCAGGATTTCTACTCCCTGGTCTACAATGTGACCGACCTGAACACCGGCAGCTATGTGTCCCACAACGGCGTTTTGTACCAGAACTGGACTTGCAACAGCGGCTGGATCACGGCGACCGGCGCAATGGCGACGCCTCAGCCCATCATCTTTGATATGCTGAGGGGACACGAGTACCTGATCGAGATCAAGGTGACGCTGATGCCCACCGACGCCGGTTACATCACCAACACCTACAAGATCCACCTCTGGAAGAACGACAGCAGCTTCCCGGCGATGATGGCACAGAACCAGTCTGCTCTGACCAGCATCACCGTGGACANCAACGCCCTGACNAGAGACGCGGCAGTCCATCCTGACGACCTGAACTTCTACTATAATGTCACAGGGAACGTAGCCAAGCTCCANCTGGCTATGGCGGGTATCCTGAATAACTACAAGGTGTTCCTGTACGATGTGACCAGNGGAAGCCAGGTGCCTGTGGCTGACACCGGCCTGGTCAACGGCGAGTGGATGAACCTGTCCAACCCCGTGAACCTGAATCTCCAGAGCGGCAGTAACTTCTATGTCATTGAGGTGCGCGATCCCAGCAACGGACACCGTCGTTACCACTCGGTGACCATCTACAACGACATCACCAAGCAGGCCAACAGCTATCTCTATAACCTGGCGCTCAGCGAGCCCGCGGTGGCCCTGTTCGAAGGCACGACTATCTTANNCTACTTNGCGGCCATTCCCGAGGAGGAGCAGTCTACCCTGTTGATCNCCCGGGCGGCGGCATACAACCAGACCGCCGGCATCAAGAACATCCGGGTGCGCACGGTAGGCGGTCGAACCCTCTACGAGGGAGACGGCGGCTGGGTCAAGACCAATGTGGCTCTGCTCAAGGGCGTCAACCGTGTCACCATTACGGTCACGGCCCAGGAGTACCAGGCCGGAACGGGCGTGATCACCACCAAGCGCGCTTACGAGGTGGAGATCAACCGCGGCGGTATAGACGATACCCTCCGGGGCGACACNGCGGACATCATCGAGATGGACAACACGCCTGTGGGCGCTGCCATGACCACCATCTGGAACAGCGAGCGGGTGGATTACTTCCTGCGCCTGCCGATCACAGACATCACCAACAACATTTACGGAAACACCGTCCATCTGACGCCGGTGCTTCGCGCGAACGAGGCAGACCGGGCTGTGATCGAGGTCAAGAGCGCCACCGGCGCAAGACCGGGCAACTACAGCGTGCCCACCTATATCCGGAGCGAGGACACCTATAACCAGTTCTGCAACCGGAACGAGGAGACCCGCGTGCTCTTTACCGTAACGGTTTATGACCAGCAGGTCACTTGGNACGGCGGCGTGCCCACTGTCCCGGCCAACGCTGTGGTGACGGCTACCAAGGAGTATCTGCTTACCATCCATGCCAACGTGGACGATGACGGCGAGCCTGATGTGGCCCCGAACACCACGCTGCGGGTGTTGAAGGAGAACAGCACTGAGGCCAACATGGTCTACTACAACATGATGCCCAACTTCGTCCACGACCTCAACACCTACTTCGTGCGGATCCCGTACACGGAGGNGAGTGTGANNATCCTGGTCGAGACCGACTACGGTACGAACAGCGCCTATCCCATCCTTATCAACAACCACGTTGCCGCATCCGGCAAGATGTTCCAGGTGGATGACCTGGTGGTGGGTGACAACACCGTCCTGGTGGAGGTCACCGATCCGATCGACGGCGACAAGCGCTACTACACAGTCGTNATCNACCGTGAGNATGAGGAGACGATCGCCACACCGGAGCACACGACCCCGAGACCGGATCCCACCATTGACGATATGTCCATCACGGTGAGCAACCTCATCAGCGGCGTCTCCACCTCCCTGAATGTGGGTGACAGCCTCTTCCCGGTGCCCATGTACACCGGCGACCAGGCATACTACTTCCTGGTGGTGCCCTATGAGGTGGATCACATTGACACGACGGCCTGGGCCACGGATGCTTCCCAGCTGTNGATCAACAGCATCCTGGTGGATTCCGCCACCAATACGGTGGATGCGCACAATGGCATCAGCGGAACCAGAGGTACCGTGCCCAATGTGGNCCGCGACATCCGGCTCAACGTAGGCAACGAAAACTACATTGAGATCGTTGCCAACGGCATGGATATGCTGGGCTATCCCACAGACACCAAGACCCGTGTCATCGTAAACGTGATCCGGCTCAAGCAGGACGAGGATCNGCCNTACCTNNGCATGATCACCACCTCTGAAGGTACCATCTCCCCGGTGTTCCGCAAGACCGAGAACCAGTACTTTGTCACCGTGCCCTATGACGTGGAGGAACTGGTGCTGACGGGCTATGCGGAGGATGGACGCAGCCAGACCAACCTGAGCGGCGGCTCCTATCCCCCCATTAATACGCCGTACGCCACCGTGGTCAGCGAAAAAGTGAAGCTGGCAGTGGGNATTAACTCCTACATCTTCGCGGTGCGCGACGTCAACGGAGTCTATCCGGTGAACTACTACAGCGTGAAGATCGACCGGCTGGCCCGGAACGGTGTGTTGCAGGATCTGGTCGACTTGACGNCGGAGAATACCACCGGCGGCGGCTCCAGCACCCTGACGCTCCTGCCCAACAGCTATAATGCCGGCCTGCCCAGAGAGCTCAACTACTACGCTTACGNGCCCGCAAATGCCACGGAGGTGACGGTGNACGCCAAGGCGCTGCGGCCTGACGCCACTACGGTGACGATCAAAGGCAGCACCCAGATCAACGGCACCACCACCGCGGCGGATGGCACAGTGAGCACTGCTCTGGACATCACGGGTCAGAGTGAAGTGACGGCCTTTGTCATGATTTCTGACGGCACGGCCAGCCAGCGCTACTCCATCACCTTCCTGCGCCAGCAGATCAATCCCAACTGGCTGCTGGATGTGGAGGTAGCCGAGGCGACTACGGTGCCCTACAGCTTTACCGTGGGCGACGAGGTCGGAACGGCTGAAGTGAACCTGAACGGGACGGAGCACCTCACNGTGACGCTGGAGGCCCTTACCTCCCTGAACGGCAGCAATGAGCCTGAGACCTGGGTGACGGTGAACGGCTGGAAGGCCGAATGGGACGGCAACGCGCCTGTCCAGGTAAGCGGCTCTATCTACAGAGCGACCTACAAAGCGGTCATGGATCCCTACTATCCCTCCGGTCTGAAGATGACCACCGACAGAGACCGGTTCGACGTTGAGGTTTACGACGGCGCCGATCAGCTGGTGGATGAGTACGTGCTCTACGTCAACGACCTGGATCAGGCCGTGACGGTGACGGAAGACGATGTGACCAGCACCTACTACAGCCCGCTGCTCCACAACGTTTGGAATACAGAGGGCCTGCTGATCCAGACCGGTATCACTCTGAATGAGGACAATGCCATCAACCATGATTCCGGCACCTTCACCAGACCCTTCCAGCCCACGCAGTTCAGCTATGTGGCGACCGCCAAGGGCCCCGACTTCTGGGTCTACGCGCCGCTGGAGGATCTGGATGGCGACGGCACTGCCGACATCCATGTGGAGATCCTGGACGAGGACAACAACCGGTACACCGTCATTCAGGGCACGCCGGTGAAGTTCACCTTCCCGACGGACGAGGATGAGATGACGCTGCGGCTGCGGGTGACCATGTACGCCGAGAGCGGCTACGAGCTGGTCAACATCTACACCCTGAAGGTCTACCGGACTGACGATCCCATCCTGANGGATCTGGGCGTGAACAACGCTTCCATGACCCCGAGCTACTACCCGCCGCTGCGCAGCTATAACGGTGAGGTCTACAAGTACCAGCCTGACTTCGAGGTTTATGCCATCGCGGAGTATCCCCAGTACAGCGATGTACAGATCTCCATGAAGGTGCTGGCCGACTCCTTCGAGCGGGAGGATCACACGCCCTTCACTGAGCCGGACGGAAGCTACACGCCTGTGGAGAAGCTGAGTAAGCAGAACCCCGATGGTACGCCGAAGCTGACCAATACCGGCGTCGCCAATGCCGCCGGCACCGATCTGACGCTGATGAACGGCAATACAGGCGCAGATGCAGTTCGCCACTTCATCGGACTGTTCCGTCAGGATTACTTCAAGGACGAGAGCGACGGCATCGATCCCGCGGACATCGTGCGCTACTTCACGGTGAAGGTCACCCTTACCTTCACGGACGTCTACGGCGTGACCCAGACCGGTGTGTATCAGATCAAGATGCACCGCTCCGATAAGCCCATCGTCTNTGTACCCCTGGACGATCTGGAGATCGAGCAGCCTGATGATACGGACCGTAAGCTGGTAAAGCTGACCAACATCAACGATCCCACCAGTGAGGATACGGAGGGCTTCTCCTCTGACCACCTGTCCTACAAGGTCGTCTTGGATTACTACAACAGTACCATGTACCTGACGCCCACCTTCAACACGAGCGGTACCAACTATACTGCCAAGTTGAGCTGTGCGGATTATCCCGGCATGGCCAAGAACCTGACCAGCGGTACGGAGATCGCGCTGCGCTTCGGCGAGGACTACTACAAGACAGAGCACTTCAGCACGATCCTCACCATCAGCATGTACGATCCTGCGACGNACAAGACCNCGGATTACAAGATCCTGGTTCAGCGCGGCCCGGTGCCCGAGCTGGAGGCCAAGGCGCTCAATGTTGAGCTGCGCCATGGCGCCACAGCCACNGACGCCCAGAATGCGGCGGCAGTGACCCTGACTTGGGCCAACGACGACTACACGGACTTCACACCGGCCAACTACAACTTCGATGGGAACATGCTGTGGCACTGGTACACGGTGAAGATCCCCGCCACCTCTGAGTATGTGGAGCTGACAACGGCCTACGGCCATGCGATGGGCACCAACGTGACGATCTACTATAACGATAAGATCATTACAAACAATGCCCCGCTGCAGGATACCACCACCATTCAGCTGGATGCGGGTGAGCTATACAGCTACATCTTCATCACAGTCCACACCGACGGCGACCTGACCTACGCCGACTCTACTCNCGCATNTGGCAGCACGGCCTACACCTACGCCANCCGTGTGGAGCGGGCCAACACGGCCTCGGCAATGAAGATCTGGGTCACGGACACCACGGATCCCACCGATGTGTACGAGCGGATCTATCATGGCACCACGCCCAATAACCCGGCTCTGCCGGTGGGCNGCCCGGGCTGGGATTACAGCACGACAGTGCTCCAGTACTCGGTGCGCGTAGAGACCCTCCAGAGNTATCTGGAGATCAATGTGGACGTGGGCCGGAACGTCGATGTGGAGATCACGGAGCTGCCCGGCGGCTACGATCAGTCTGCGGCTACCACCTGGAATGACCCGGATACGGTCACTACCTCGCCCTACTGGGTGACGGCGTCTGCCACCAAGACCGGCAACAGCAAGCTTACGCTGTCCGCCAACTTCCGGCTGGATACCGCCCAGAACGGCACGCAGAAGTTCCAGGTGACAGTCAACAGAGCCGGCAGAAAGGGCATCTACATCATCACGGTTTACCGCGATACCGATGGTCAGCCGCCCGAGCTGAGGACTCACCTGGTGGGCGAGATCCGCACGGTGCAAGACAACATGGCGCATGTCCACCTGTATAAGAAGGCCGAAAGCGCTGACTACGGTTACTGGTGGAGCCTGAACGACCTGGTGGCGGAAGGCGTCATCGGTGACGACTTCGACAACAGCCCGGTGGACNCCCAGAACCAGAAACTGTACTACCGCTACAGCTACGATCTGGTAGAGGCCATCAACAAGAACAAGCTGGTTGAAGTCTGGCACAGCAATGGAATGGTCCACACCTATGACATTCCCATCAAGGCGAACGGCACCGACATGAACAACGATCCTTGGGAGCCCGGCGTCTACATGCTGGTGATCGAGCGGGACGGCTACCTGGACTACATCATCAACAACCTGTTGGTGGAGGAGACCTACGCCAATACCGCCAGTCCCACGCTGGAGGCTCAGTACGACTTCGGCTTCACCCGTCTCTATCCCGGCGACATTGATGGCGACGGCGACATCGACCTGAAGGATACCGACCTCTTTGTGAATGCCTCCCAGACCTTCCAGGGCATCTATCAGACCATGGCCATCTACCGTCTCCTTGACCGGATGCGCTACATGCTGACTCCGGGTACCAGCCTTGTCAACTACTATGGGAACCCGGCCTCCAGCTCCTTGGTGGTTTCGAACATCCAGNACTACTACTTCGACGAGAACAAGAACGGCAATATGGATACCGATGAGGATCCCGTTACCGCTATTGCGGGTTACTACCTCAGTGAGCAGGGCGGCCTGCGTGACTTTGAGTGGGAGAAGCTGATCGGCGACGACAGCGCGCCGCAGACCCCGCTGCAGCATGGCCACTCGCTTGGCAGTAACCTGATGCTCAACGATACCGCGAACACACCGTATACGATCTCGGACGGCTACTACTACCTGTACGCGGTAGTGACCCATCCCTTCGTGGGCGATGTGCCGGTGCTCTACCAGGTGGCGATGATNCGGATGGGCAACCCGCCGATAACCTTCGGTGAGGATACCAATATGGAGCCCTTCNTGCCGGTGGACAACGAGAGCATGCAGAAGCCGGAGCCCGTACTGCCCGATGTCCTGCCCGACGAGGGCGAGATAGAGGCACCTGACGAGATCGAAAAGCCGGATGTTCCCGTTGAGGATGGATCTGACTCCGCGACTGGCGAGCCCGACCTGCCGGATCAGGCGCCAGAGACGCCCGATGACAAGGTTGACGAGATCGTACCGGAGAAGCCTGAGGGCTCTGAGAGCGATAAGCCCGCAGACAGCGACTCCGAGAAGNCGGATGGCGATAACGCTGACCNGGAGGTCACGGAGGACGAGGCCGAGCCTGAGGTCGAAACTGAGGAGAAGACAGTCACGGTGTCTGCCTCCAGTTCCAGCGAGGGCAGCNGCTACCGGCTGAGCAGTNATTCTGCTGCGGNCGACAGCTCCGGTGTGGACGACAGTTCCGATGCGGACGACAGCTCCGATGCGGACGACAGCTCCGGTGTGGACGACAGTTCCGATGCGGACGACAGTTCTGATGCGGACGACAGCTCCGATGCGGACGACAGTTCTGATGCGGACGACAGCTCCGATGCGAGCGACAGTTCTGATGCGGAGGACAGCTCTGATACGGACGACAGTTCTGACGCGGACGACAGCTCCGATGCGGACAACAGTTCTGATACAGACGACAGTTCTGNCACGGATGACAGCTCCGACAAGGATAGCAGCTCTGGTAGTTCCAGCGGTTCCGGCAGCATGGATAAGCCCGACAAGAAGGACGAAGTTCCCGGTACCATCGAGCTCCCGACGGAGGATGTGGAGACAGACTTNCTGTATAAGGATCTCTACGAAGAGCTCGAGGGTATGGAGTTGGATTCCGTCCAGGCAAAGGAGGCCATTCAGGCATACGCAGTCAGTCTGATGACCTTTGCCTTCGGAAGTCCCTTCGCGCCGGATACCCCGACCATGACGATCGTGGACTACGACATGGACGGCATGATCTCGCCTGCTGACCTGCTGTATATCACCGCCTATCTGGGCNACTACGCAGATCTGCAGACCTGCATGGACGCCATGTATTCCTCTATGAANCCGATCCTGGGCNCTTATCCCTGACAGGATCCACATGAGTTACAAAGAACAGGNGCACAGCTTAGGCTGTGCTCCTGTTCTTTGTTTTTAGGTTGCCATTTTCCCTTGAGAATCAAGATAAAGGGGATGTTTTCCCTACAATTAAGCGAAAAACCCAAGAGAAAAGGGCGGAATGTGGAAGAAAAAATAATTTTATAGGATTACATAAAAAATAACCATTTTTATTGACGAGTTCTTCCGTTCGTGGTAATATAATCATGTATGATTATGTAGCATGGGTGTAGTGCGCNCNTTTANAAAAATTTCCGCCCAAAGGGCAGAGAGGGGGATGCCGGTATGTCATGGAAACGCAGCCGTTTGACCGCGGCAGGCGTGGCAGCCGCATGCGGTTTGATGATGCTGGGCGGCGTGAGCCTGCTGGCCGATTCACCCAGCCCTACTTTGCACATAGAGGGCATGCGCNNTCAAAACGTCCTCAACAGCGACGGCTCCAGCAGTATTCAGGCGCTGGTGGACGTCTATGTTTCCGACGTCCCTAAGTTCATGGGCGGCTCCCTTCTGCTGAAGTACAATAGCGATTATTGGCAGCCCTCCCGGGTCAGCAACAATGAAACTGACCTGGGCAGCGACATCTCGGCCNTCTTTGCCACCGATCCCGACNTTTACGGCGNGAGCGCCGACCCGTTCCTCTTTGAGAACGAAGGCNTGCGTACCCAGGTGGACACGGTGGGCGGCGCGCTGGCGCTGGGCTTTAACCTGAAGGAGATCGGTGATCTGCCGGACGTGCCCGGTGACAAGGTGAAGACCCAGACGGTGGATAAGGGAACAGGCGCGAAGACGGTATTCACCTATATTGAGGCAGAGGACAAGGTGCACCTTGGCACGCTGAGCTTCCGGGTGGATCCGGATCATCTGGAGGAAATGACCTCCCATATGCCCTTTGAGACCAATCCTATGCTGACAAAAGCCCATCCGGAGGACTGGCAGACAGGGAACGATCTGATGTATCCGCTGGAGCAGGCGACTCCCGGGATCACGGGCTTCGACCGCACCGGATGGACGATCGGCTTCCTCAATGAGCTGGATCAGACGGATATCAAGGCCGACCTCTATGATAATTCCAACGATGCGAATATCCCCAAAAGTAACCTTCACATCAAATATGAGATATCTGATGTGATCATTCGGGCAGAGGCGGCGGAGAAAGAGGTCACGATCAACGCCTATCAGGCCTATACGGACGCCACTCCTGCGGATCTGGCGGCGACCCTCCAGCGGTACAGCTCCACTGTCCGGCTGACCTATCCCGACGGCGATCAGCGGGACGAGGCCATGTTCTGGGGCAAGGAAGAGATGACGGTTGTAGACAACAATACCGGTGACAGNTATGNNTTCCGGTANGACGGCTCCGGNGGCTACACCTTCCAGAAACTGGACGCCGCTGGGAACCCGATTCCCGGCGACGCCTCCGGAGACTATGACCCGACACATGGCGACTACACGATCAAACAGCCCTACATATACGAGGAAGAGGGCGAGACCAAGCAATATCCCACGCCTATCACNGTCCACTTGACGGTAACACCTGTAAAGGTGATAGGCATTNCAGCGAACGATCTGCAAATGAGTTATAAGATCAACGACCCCGATCTCCCGGACGAGACCGGTAAGCTTGCTTTGCCTGAGGAAGGGCGTTTGGTTTTTGTCACCGTGCTCAGCGGCACTATCCCCACGGTTCCGCTGACTACATGGACAAACGGAACGGCACCGGTGACTGTGTTGACACCCACCACAAATATGGGTGATTTGGTAGGCGAAGACAATGCCCCCCTGCCAAATTCGGTGAATTGGCCCACGACGGCGGCTGAGATCGCCAGCAACACTGGCGTGGGTACCTATAACTTTCACTGTGCCGATCCCACCCAGCAGTATATCCAGGCGATCCATCCCTGGGCTACAGTGACGGACAACTTTGATGTAGACGCGCAACGGGTCATCAAGGCCGACAATGTGGTGGAGCGCAGGTATGTTGCTACGGCGACGGTAAATGACCTGTACGGGATCCAGACCATCACGGTGAACGCGGTGGATCCCAATGACGGCGTCACTGTGATCCAGATGGGCACCAGTACATTTGATATTTACCGGCCCGACGGTGTTCGGGTCGACCCCAGCTGGTTCAGCAGCAACACGGTTCAAATGAACAACAATGGCGGCGCCCATACAACGCAGGCAAATGGCTTGGCTTACAATATCTTCACCCATCCCGGCGACAGCGCCCTTGGACACAACGGCGATGAGCGCGAGATCACACGCCGCCACATCAACCTGGGCGGCTACTTCACGGTGGTGGTGCATGAGAGCCTCTATGGCACCAGCGACCCCATCCGTGTCTATCAGCCTCGCCGCCANAACGCTTACCTTTACAACTATAATGTTNGGCCCGGNGACACGCTNTCCCCGACTGANTGGCCGGAGTTTGACTTTACCGGCCACAAGGCGGNGNTGTACCCCTNCTACCGTTACAGCAAGCTGCCCAATACGGTGGTGCTGCCGCTGGACTGTGGTTACATTGTACATACCCGTTATGACGGAGTTACCGGCGCGGAGCCTGGCGAGGTGCGCAGCTTTTCTGTGAACAACTGGTTACAGACGTCGCCTGCACCTGCCGCCACGTCGCCTTACTGGGCGGCGGGGGATGTAGTCACCTATGGCCCCGATCTATTCTCGAACNACAGCTACGGCAGTNGCTTCGGCTTGGNGGAAAACCCGTTTAACCGTNTGGCCCAGGTGAAGGTGGAGGTGCAGGATGAGGTTACTCCGCCGGAAGAGAGCCTGCGCCTGACCTATGAAGGCGCTCCGGCTCCCTCCAATATTCTGAACCTGCCCGACGGCCAGGTGGGGACAGTGGCGTTTGATACGGTGCGGGAAGGCTACGCCTATAAACAGGAATTTGAGCTGACCCTGACCAATGACGGTACCACGGATATCCATGGTATCTATATTGACGCGCTCTTGGGGCCCACCCAGAATCCGGTTCCCGATGGCGAACAGCATTTTGAGATCATCAAGCCTCCGGCCACAGATCTGGCACCTGGGGCCTCGACTACATTTATCATCACCTATGTTCTGGGCCTGGAGAAGGGACAGTACATTGACAACATCTATGTGGGCACCGCTAACNGCGGGACGCAGCCTGCCAAGACATTTATTGCCCGCTTTAAAGTGACGGACGGGCAACTCTATAAGCTCACCGTTCAGCCCCGCCCGGAGGATGGCGCAATNGGTACCGGCGGTGCGGNGACCGGTGTAGACAGCGGCGTCTACGACAATACTCCGGTGGGCAGCAATTTGGAGGCTAACGATCCCGTTTGGATCTCTGTAAAGCCTTTGGATGAGTACGACATTAAGAAAAATGTCAACGGGGACTATGAAGTCTATTATTACGACGAGAGCAATACCAAGATCTATTTGACCCAGTATGTGCCCATGGGCACCAGCGACAAACCGGCGGATGGCGAGTATCTTTTCTATCTGCCGGGAGGGATGCCGCCTCGGGATACCGTTGTCTATGTGGACTTCTATGAGCCCATTCCCTCGAAGTTGCGGCTTTCCGACCTGCACGCCTATGCCAGCGAGCAGGAGAGCGACTGTATTACCGATCCCAANGAACAGACCATGTACGACATGACGGATCCCACCTATGGGACGACCGGCTTTGACCCGGATCATACCGATTACCTGGTGGTGGTGCCGGCGGAGGCGGATTGGTCAGGTCTGAAGCTGACTCTCTATGATATTGTTGTGCCCTATGAGATCATCAATCCGCCCGAGGGGCCTTTGGCGAATGCGATCATTACGCCCGACGTCCATATTGAGCTGGATGACCTGGGCAGCACCGCGCCTTTGGATGTGAGAGGATCTGTGGGCAGCACCTCGGCTGCGACGCCGGTACAGCCCACGACCCATGAGATGACCTTCCGGTCTCCCGACCCCGGAAAGGCGAAGACCGCCACCATTACCATCAGCTATTATGACGCGGCGAACAATACCCGCTATGAGCGCGTAGATAAATATAAGGTGAAGTTTATCCGCAAGACGGATATCCCCATTCACACCTTTGCCTACGGCAATACGCCCTACGGTATGATCATGAATGCGGACAACATTGCGCCCGGTGATAAGACTGCGGCCAAGGAATCCTTCGACAAGGAAAACCGCTTTACAGAAACGGCCTATACGCCCACAAAAGCGGCGACACTGACGGACTATATTTATTGGCCCGAGGCGTGGCAGGCCGAGTACTCCGATTGGCCCACCAACTGGGGCGAACGGAATCTGGACCGCAACGACTATGCCCTGGTGGCCTATGTGGGAGAAATATTCNAGGNTCCCGNCATCAGGGAGCTGCTGGACAGCACCGGCACACCGGTGAAGGATCAGATTTTGACGCGGACTGTGGAGGTAGCGCTGTTGGATCCCAACGGGACGACAAACAGCTATCCCGTGGGTACAACAGCCGGCCGGTTCAATGGAACGGAGACGGCGACCATCGATCTGGGCCCGCTTACGGTGAACAGCAACGGCGAGGCCGGTTTGACGGGCGTTACTGNCCTGGTAAATTGGGAGACGAATGCCGAACAGNTCATTCTTCCGGGTATTTATGCCCTGACCTATACCTTTACCGATTTTGACGGTACGACCCGCAGCTTTAGCCGTCCTCTGGTGATTTTGAAGCACCNGGGCGACGTGGACGCCAGCGGCGGCGCGGCCGACTCTGAGGCGGCTCCGGATCCGAAGGATTCGGAGGATATCCGTATGCGTATCATCGAACCTCATCGTCTGGGCGACAATGAGGAAGTGGTCAACTATCCTGATTATGACAAGGAAGTCTACCGGTATCGTATTTGTGACGCGAACGACGACCGGAATATCAACGATATTGACGCCAACAGAATCCAAAATGAAGCGACCCTGACAGACTTTTACCGGCCGGTGGACTACATCGGCTAAAGTCTGTTTGGGTCGCGTACCCACATTTATACTACTATAATATATAAGGAAGGAGGCGAGAGAGCTATGANGAACAACGGCTGGAAGCGTGCNGGCTGTGTGCTGCTGGCGGCCCAGATGACCGTAAGCGTACTGCCCATGAGCAGTATGGCGGCGTATGTAGACGGCCAGGGCAGAAGCGGCGCCATTTTAGCGGCAGAATATCCAGAGACTCAGAGACGGCTGGCGGCTCGGGCCTCCTTCCTGCTGGAGAAAGACCGTATGCCAGTGATGACCAAGCACCGGGCAAACGTCAACTCCAGAAGCGAGACGGCTCTCGTCGCCTCCACAGAAACGGAAACGTCTGCGGCGGTGGAGACAGAAGTCGCCAGGCCGGAAGATGCGATAGTGGAAGACACACAGACAGAAGCGGTAATTCCCGACGCGGCGGAGTCTGTGACGCCCGGTGAAAAGGAGACGACAGACACAGCCGCTGATCCGGCACCGGTGGAGACACCGGCCACCGGTGAGGGAGAGCCTGCGGTTTCTGCTCCCGATGAAGNNNAGACGACAGACTCCGTCACCGATCCGGAGCCCGAGGGATCCGTTCCCGGCGAAGAGGGAACGACGGACTCCACGCCCGGCGAGGGGGAGACGACAGACACAGTTGTCGACCCGGAGCCCGGTGAGACGCCTGCCCCCGGCGGAGAAGAGCCTGTGATCCCCCCTGAGGAGGAGACGCCGGTTCCGCCCCCCGCTGTGAAGCCGGAGCAGACCGAGACCAAGGTCATGGCAAGCGCCCGGGAACAGGGTGAGCCCATGCCGCTGGCGGATATGGAATTTCTATATGTGAGCGTATATGCGTATAGTTACTGGGCCAGCCGAAGCGGCAGTGTGCATTACAAAGAAGGCGGCGGCACAGAGAGCCGTTTTGCCCCCTATGCGGCGGAGATCCATAATGACACCGCGATAGGGACAGGAGAGCTTATAGACAATAGCGGTATGAGCAATCCGAACTATAGCGCAATGTATTTTTACGGAAGTCCGATCGTAAATCCGGAATTGACCGACTTGGCNAGTTTGCAGTTGGATCGTATTCCGGATATGCGCTTTGAGGGCTGGCTCTTTGCACAGGAGCAACCCGAGAATCCGAATTGGTACAGCAGCCAGGATGAGCTGGCGTGGTACAGCAGGTATCGGGCGGGGGAGAGCGAAGAGCCCTACGAGCCTACCTATGAGGCCATCAAGGCCCACGCAAACCCGTACTTGTCAAATGACGGCGCTGGCTTTTATGTAACAAACGTGATTTCCAAATGGGTGCCCAGCGACCGGGCCGAGCTGACAAAGCTGACGCTTTACGGCTTGTCTGAAGATAAGGATACCGGCGCCGATCAGAAGGAGACCCTGGAGCAGTATGGCGAACGGGTGGACGAAGGAACCGGAGAGAAGCAGGAAGGGACAGTGGACAAGGAGTACACCATTCAGGTGNCCGCGCTCACAGACCGGCTGACTCTGGACTTTACCACCTACGAGCCCGGANCGATGATCANGATCACGGCGGATACTTTGGAAGAACCGATCCTTTACCGCTATGACCGTGAGGATTATNTCTGGGATGGAGGAGCCGTAACTGCAGAGGAATACAGTAAGCGAAATGCGGATACAGCCTCCAAGCTGGAAAGAGAGCAGCCGGGTAAACGGCCGTCAGGCGGAATAGGTGCTGTGGAAAGTGAACCCACCAACAGTTACGACAATCCTGCCCGGGCGAACTGGAGCCTACCCAATGACTACGCGATACCGCTGAACTTTACCACACCGGATCAGCTCTACACCACCATCACCATCACTGTGGTCGCCCCTGACGGCACCATCGCAGAGGATGGGACGACCAGCGGGACGACAGAGACCTACACCTTAAAGGTGCGTCGAATGGCCGATCCGGAGATGACGCTGAATCNCGGCAACACGCCTTACGGTATNCTGGAAAGCGACATCAGTGATCCGACAGACAGACAGAAAGCCCGCGAGGATTTTGACAACAGCCGCACCCTTCCACAGCATGCCCTGGGTGGCCACAACAGCGGTGGCGTTTACACAGGTCAATACAGTGAAGNGGCATGGAAGGNTACGGNCTGCGATAAGAATGTGGAAGCGCTTGTAGTCTATCAGGATACGACCTTTACCGATCCCGGCTTTACGCTCATCGACAGCCAGGGGGAAACCGCGGACAATACCAAGACGCAGCGCTCCATTAAGCTTCGTAGGGTGTCGACGTTGACCACACAGAGTATCAAGGATGGCTTTGGCGACGAGGTCTACTATAATGGTGGAACCTCCGCCGAGGATGGGAAAGAGTTTGTAGTCGATCCTGCCGGAAAGGATGTGATCGACTTGCGGGGGATGAACGTTGTCCCCGGCATCTACTCCATCGAGTACAGCTATACCGATCCGGTCAGCGGCGTGACCTATGACAGCATGAACAAAAGTGTCTACATGGACGAGACAAAGGCGGATCATTTTTCCCGTCCCCTCATCGTCCTTCCCCAGCCGGGCGACATCGATATGGATGGCATGGTTACACTTGCCGACGCCGTCGCTTTGGAAAAATTCATTTCCGAAGGAAATGTCCTTCTCGATGACGACAACAATGATCAAGTGCAGCGCCTGTTCAAATATCGGGTGTGCGATGTAGACGGAAATGGCCAAGTTGACGGAAATGATGTAGTCACTTTGAAAAATGGATATGTCTCTCACACTGTGGAAAATATTTCCACTGACTACTTCTATCTCAATTCTGGCGACAATGGCAAACCGGGCAGAACGCCGCNCGTGGTTGAGTCTACATCCGCTGACAGAGCTGTCATTTCCATAGAGTATTTGGGGAACAACCTAGACGGTGTGCCTACAGAGGCAACTACCTCGGATCCCGTAGAGATCGGGAACACCTTCTGGGTCGGCGTAAAGCTGGAAAACGCCGGAGCTCTGCCCGCGGCCGGTACTGGGGTGGAAGCCTTTGAGTTTACTCTTGTCTACAACTCAAATGCCTTGCGTCCCGGCCTTTTGAAGGGCGNCACCGATTGGGCCAAAACCATTGAAACAGCCAATCTGTCTACNGGCTGCGCAACGCCGTGGCAGANCGCCTACACCTTGGTGGGCAACAGCGGCGCCGCACTTCCCAACGGACTTAGCACNGTTTACGTTACCTATCCTGAGNTGGCACAGCCCACATTGTCCGGCGGCGAGACNTCCCTGACGACCTATACCTTCGCGCTTCAGCGCAAGCCGGACGCCCCGGCCCAGAGCTTGAAGGACGGCTATCTGCTCCTGATTCCTTTCTATATGAACAACCATCCCATCGGCAAGGAGAACGAAGACGTGGCCCTGGTGGAGCCCGCNATGGGCGGTCGGGAATTCTCCGTGACCTATGTAGACGGTAAGGTCAGCGCCTGGAGCAATCAGGATACGATCCCCGGCGGCCACACGGTGAATCTTCGGGACAGCCTTGCCTACACGNGCAGTGACGAGATCCCCGTGGGCAAGGATACGACAGAGTTTATCCCCCTTTATGACGCAGACGNCGAAAACGCTGTCTACGGCGAGACCTTCTCCACGCAGCACAGTGACCTGTGGAATACCGGTTATGGACTTCGGGGTGGCGAGCTNCCGCCGGGCATGAGCTACAACAATGCCGACGGCACGATCTCCACCACCAACGCCCAGCTCGGCGCTACAAAGGCCGGCACCTATCGTTTTTATATCGGCACCGCATCCAGCGCCAAGCTCTACCAGATCACTGTCGACAAGGCTCCCCTGACATTGACTGTAGCCGGCAACAGCGGCAAGTATTATGGCGAGCCCAATCCCAGGGGCGATCTGGTGGAATTCTACTACGACAATAGTCAGCTGAAGAAGCAGGAGCGGGATCGTCTCTCTGCCGCCGGGCTGGCTTCGAATGAAAACAGAGGCAGTAACCTGCTGACTGTTTTGGGCGGTGACAGTGGCTACGTCCGTCCCACCATCACCATGATAGACGACAAGGGTGCCCTGCTCCTGCCGGCGACACCCGCGGGCAGCTACAACGTTCGTCTTGAAAAGGGCGAGGCTACGAACTATGTCTTCCACTATGCGGACAAGGATGGCCAGGAGGCCGATGTGGCGACAAACACCTTCCAGGTCGCACCCCGTCCCATCCTCATCAGTGAGANNCCCGACTCCGGTGTGACGATCCCCAACAACACCCCCGCGTCGGGACGAGGCTTTGAAGCGACCGCCAAGGTGGGGGACTTTGTAGCCAAACTTCCAACGGATACCAGCGGCAGCTACACGTTGACCGGTGTCGCCATCCTGTCCGGTGATGAGCTGGAGATTCAGTACACCGGCCTGTTCCTTCCCAACGCGAATGACACCTCGACGNAGTTTGTGCTGAACGAGAAAAAGGAAGAGCGGGAAGTGCAGATCACCAAGGCGGAGCTTTCGGGTGAGAGTGTGGCGAACTACAGCCTGCGTGGAGACTCCGCTATTTTGCAGGCCGGCGCGAAGACGAAGGGCTATGTAGCCCGAATGATCGTTGAGAAGCTGACTGTAGAAAATCTGGGCGCGCTGATCGAGAGTGACTACACCTATGGCGATACTTTCTCGCTGAGCAGCCTGGGACGGATCACACTGGACTGGGACAACGGTACGCACACCGGCCCCTTTAATTATGCCGATCCGGCGGCGAACCCCAACGCAAATAACCACGGAGTGATGTTGCGTTGGGTGGATGCCGATGGCGCGGATCCCGAGAAGGGGACACCGGCAGTCAACAATGAGCAGTTTGACGTGAAGCGCCACAATGGAAAGTATCTGTGTATCTATGTGAGCAACGGCGAGGACGCGGCTCCCGCCTGTGTCTACGTTGGCCCCTTCAAAGTGAACAAGAAGGAATTGACCCTCACTGTCTACAGTGAGGAACGCTACTATGGCGAGGCAGAGAAGACCTGCCGCGTCACCTATGACAGCAGCGCCCTGGTAGGAGAGGACAGGAAGATCATCACCGAGGGCGGCGGCAACCAGGTTTCGGATCTGGAAGCTCTGCCCGGCTTCAGCGGCACGATGAAGGTGGAGCGCCGGGAGAAGGCATCCGTAGACAGCACGTTGGTGACGGATAAGACAAACGCCGGCTCCNATTATGTAGTCATCTCCGGCGCGCAGGCGGACAACTATACCATCCAATATAATCAGCAGCGCTCCGCACAGAGTGCGGCCGTCGTCTCCGGCGAGTTTGGCTGCGCCCCCCTGACCATCCACAGGCGTCCCATCCTGGTCACGGAGCTCACCGGTATCCTGTGTGATATCTATGACGACGACGATGACGCGATCCAGACAGGCGAGCTGTCCTATCCCGCGGCACAGGCGCANACCTCTGGCGTGTNCATTCAGNGGNCCACACAGGNGGCTTACNATATTCCTTATGGAGGAAGCGGCGCTCAACAGCTGACCATCAATGAGGGCGACCTGGCGGTAACGGACGCCGTNTTGAGCGGGGACGTTCTTGCCTTCACCTACCGGGCCGACTATGAGAAGGATCGGNNGANCAAGNCCTATTTTNACGTNACCACCGGCGATTGGGTCGGGGACGGAGAGNAGACCTATGAGGTGACGGTTTCCGGCTTGCTGCTCAAGGGCAACGCCAATGACGCGNGCCGCAATTACCAGTTGGTATATTCCACTGCGGAGCAGGCGATNAACGGCCTTCCTGCCAACAACAAAGGGCAGGGCAATGTGGTCATCCGCAGGATCACTGAGCTGCGAGTGGGAACTGCACCCACCTTCGGCATCTATGAATATGGCCAAAAGCTCCAGGCCGAGAATATGACCGTGTACGCGATCTTTAATAACAATACCAACGCGCCCCAACAGATCTCCTACTACGATTTTGAGGATTACGGTCTGCATTTGGAGTGGACGGATAAAGAGACGAACGATGTAGCCAGTGGNAAGGGCGATCCGGCGGTGCATGGTCAGGTGTTGACAGTCGTAGACCACAATGGCCGCAAGCTGNTGGTTCGGGGCAGACGCCACTCGGAGCACGAAGAGGTGAGCGTCGTCTTTGGAACGCCCATTGAGGTGAACAAGAAGACGCTCCATGTGAAAGCAGACGGGACGGAGCGGGTCTATGGTCAGAACAATTTCAGCTCCCTTTATCCCGAGTATAGGGCAACTGTGGCCTGGGACGACCTGGCCGATGCCGACAAAGACAAACTGACAGCGGCGGGGTACAGCGCCGTGGCGAAGCCTGTGACCATCCACAGTGCCACACTGAGCCAGGGGAGCGCCAGCGAGGGCCTGGCCCTGCTGGACAAGACCGCCATCTGGCCGCAGTTTACCACTGCCGCGGCAGGGGAAAAGGTCGGAGCTGGAAAGTATGATCTGAATTTGACAGGCGGCCAGATGGCAAACTACACCTTTGCTTTGGAAGCCGGCGCGATCACGGTCATTCCGCGTCCCATTATGTTGGAGTCTGTAGACAAGTATCCTCTGGCTACGATCACCCAGGGCAGTACGGTGCTCAGCCAAAGCGGAGCCATTGCCTCTTCCCGTGGGGACCAGGCCAGTTTTAAGTTGGTGAAGGACGGCGTGCACAGCATTACAGGCAGTCCGGTGATGGATGGCGACGAGATCGTGGTCAGCATGACTGTCCACTTCGGCTTTTACCAGAATGGCAACCGCTATCCCACCGGGGATACCTCCTGGATGGATCTCAGCGGGGTAGATACCAGAACTGCCCATGTAAAAATCAGCGACATAAAGCTGGTTTCCGGCAGCGAAAATTATGTGCTGGTAGAGAATCCTGATTTGAGCAATAGAGTATTTAAAGATCTGGGCCGTGTTGACGGCCGGCAGATCTCAGCGGTCATGAAGAATGAGTCCTATGCGCCCAAACTCAGCTACACGTATGGAGAGGGGCTGGATCTCAGCGGCGTGACCTTGGATATCCAATACAACACCAGCGCGCAGACGACCTGGGAGCGCAATGTGCCTGTGGGCAACCATCAGAGCCTGAAGGTCTTCTATCTGGCGAATCCGGCGCANGCTGATACGGCCGAGGGCCGCAAGGCCATTGTTGAGGGCGGGCTCCAGGCGGACGCCTGCCGGCCGGCCCAGGCAAATGNCCATCTGACCATCGTTCGCGATGGGGATGGGTTTACCCATAACGGGAAGTACCTGGTGGTCATCGTCCAGCAGGTCAACCCCAATTACGACCCGGGCGACCCCTCTAAGGGGGATCACTATACTTATAATATTGCGCCCATCCAAGTGGGCCAGCTTACAGTGGCTCAAAAGCAGCTGGAGTATACGTTGATGGCCAATGACCGGGAGTACGACGGTACGACCCAGGGTACGGGCTATGTTCTGGTGGAAAAGGATCAGATCTATGGCAGTGACCAGGTCTTTATCGTAAATGGTACTGCCTATGGGGATATGAGCGACGTCCAGTCGGAGGAATACGGCGGGCGCGACTATTACCGTTTTGACAGCGGGAATACCGGTGTTACCTTTACCTTCTCCGACCCGAACGTGGCCTATGAGAGGCTGCCCGATCATGACAGCGGCGTATACGCCACTGTTCCTGTGGGGGTCAGCGGCATTGATATCACCGGCACTGACGCGGGCAACTACACCGTGGTGCGGAATGTCGCCAGTACGGCGAATAACGCCCCTGCGGCCGTCNTCAGCCGGTCTTCCAAACGGGCACAGCCCGACGCCGCNACCTTGGCGGCGCTGGCCGGCATGGCCAGCCGGACTACCATGTCTACAGATATCCACACCAATACGGTGACGGTATCTGTANCCGCAGACGCCGCCNGAGATTTTGGCGANCTCCGAGACATCTACAATAGAGAGCTTNACTTCGAGTACCGTTTGGAATACCTCGAGGATGAAAATGACTCCGCTTCCGGCAGTATTGTCGAGGGCGGCGACAGCCGTTTCTTNGGTGGCGAGCCGGTGCGCGTAGACAGTGAGGAATTTGTCCCCGCCCCGGGNGANNAGAATCTGCTGANGCCTGNGATGGGCCANCATGCCGTGGCCGGGGACAGCGACTTCGGAACCAGACTGGCTCTGCCGCGGGACACCTATTTCNGGNCGCAGATCCGCCTGGCACAGACCCACAACTACGAGGCGTCCGTCTACATCCCCTCTGTTTCCGATGACGCTTTTGTGGCCGCCATTGCGCAGGCCAGGGCAGAGGAGGAGAGCGATGAGCTCTCCAATATTGCCGGTAAGCCGGAGGAGNCTGAACCGCCNCGGCCCATCCCCGATGGTCGGCCCTTGGGCAAGACCTATCAGTATCGCTTTGATATGGTGGCTGTTCAGACCATGAAGGGTGAGGACGGCGAAGAGCATGTCCGCAGTCAGCTGGACAGCGTTTGGTTTGCGGATCGGGCCACCTACCCCAGGGAGGAGTTTCTCAATGCTCTGACCACCGACCCGGCGGAACCCCGTTATCATAATTACGCCTGGGATCCCCAGCAGCGGCAGAGCGTNAGCTTCCCCNNGNATATGCGGGATGAGATCAAGGCCAATCTGCCCCAGGGGGACGGCTCTACCGCGGAGACCACTGTCAATGCCGACGGCACCGCCAGGATGTACGTCTCCCTGATCCCCCACAATGGCAGCGGCGTGTTCTATCAGGTGACCATTCTGGAGGACANTATAATAGCNTACCTGGGCGACGACCCCTTGCAGCTCACCGCACAGCTTATACCGAGCGTTGCATCCAGTCTCAGCTGGCGCAGCTCTGACACTTCGGTGGTCACCGTGGACAATGATGGCCTGCTCACCTTTGTGGGAGAAGGCGTCGCGAGGATCTACGTGTCTTTTGCCGGATTTTCCGACTCCATCNAGGTCGTGGTGCTGCCGCCCAAGGAGCTGCTGCCTGAGGGACTGTTTAACGTCGACTATCTGAACGCGTTCATGGATCTGACCGATGACTTGATGTTCCACCCGGAGCGCACGGTGAGCCGGGGTGAACTGGCTGTGATACTGGTCAAGCTCCTCTCTCCCGCTGTCTTGGAGCAGGAGGGAGAAGAGCTGGTATATGTGGATATCGCGGAGACCATGGACTGCGCGCAGGCCGTGGAGCTGCTCAGCCGTTGGGGGATATTCAATGGCGTCGGGGAGTCTCACTTTGCCCCGGAGCAGGCCGCCACACGGGCGGAAATGGCGGCANTCCTGGTGAGANTGGGGCAGCTGCCGGAGGCGCCGGAAGAGGCGTTCAGCTTTGTGGACAGCGGCCCTGAAGACACCTGGGCCTGGGCGGAGATCAAGGCGTTGGCCTATGCCGGTATCACCGATGGCACAGGGGATTACTGTTTTAGCCCCAACCGGCTGCTGACCCGGGCGGAGACCGCCGCGTTCCTGACCCGGATGCTCCGGTATAAGCTGGATCTGACCCAGGAGGACTTGAAGTATCCCGTTGATGTGGAGAACGGGTACTGGGCCTGGGAAGAGATCATTCGGGCCGTAAACAATGTGGAAACGACTGAGCTCATCAATACAAGACAGCTCAAAGGGATCAATAGCCGCAATGCGGTGCAGAAGTACATGTAAGAAGGCACAAAGAGCAACANATGTTGAAAACCGGTGAAAAAGCAAAGAAACCTTCCCCTGTGGCTGTGAAGCGCGGGGGAAGGCTCCGGTGATTTTATGAAGAACGGGAGGGGTGGGCCATGAAGGAGTACAAAAGACGGTTTGGGGCGATGGCATTGGCTGTGGCCCTGACTTTGTCGCTCATTCCTACCTCTCTTATCCCGCAGGCACGGGCTGCGGAAGGGGACAGTGACGACGGCGGAACACCCACTCTGCAGGGCAACGTCTCCGCCGTAGGCAGCAAGCCCACCCTGCACATCGACTTCCTTGGCGAAGATTTGGACTACTACCTGACCTATGCCGTTCCCACGCCCAAGGATCACGACGTGAGCTTGAACAGTCACGCAACCGCGGCGGCGGACGCCAGTTGGGACAGATACCGGCAGGGCGATGAGTATGACGACCGGATATTNTGGGTGGGCATCGGCATCGACAAGATGGACGCCTTTGAGCNGGCACAGCAGGGCGGNCTGTANAGCGCCGAGTTCGCACTGTACTATAATACCAACTATGTTTTACTGCCGGATTATGATGACAACACCGGCGCAGGTGATTTTGAGAGCATCATCCAAAGCTATAANCTGGGGCAGGGAGCNGTAGATCCCAAGACCCAATGGGACGGGGATCTGTACAGTATCCGGGCCAGGGAAGATCTGGATCCGGTGGGCGACCCGGTCACAGAGGAGTATGCCCTGTCCGACAAGATCCGGCCCGGCAACGGCGAGTGGCGGATGCTTTACGCCTCCGTGGAGCGCAAGGAAGGCTTCGCGGGGATGAATCGTTTTGCGGTTTTGCCGGGGAACGACGACACCTATTATCTGATGATGATCCCCTTTGTCCTCCAGGACTGGGATCCCAATCTGGATATCTGTTTCCGGCTGGCCCGTAACGCCAGTCTGTTTTCCGTGGGCTCCGGCGTAAAGGGCGAGGCGCTGACAGCGGAGCAGAATACCCCGGCGGGCGGCTTCGGCGCCTGGGAGAAGGAGACCCGGAATCCGAACCACAACCTGANGGAAATGTTCGACTTTGAGGNCGATTTGAACATCTTCACAGGCGAACGGGAGAAGGATACCCACTTCGNGCAGCTGAACATCGACAACGGCGGCAGCACCAATGGAGCGGAACTGAGCATTACCAATGATTACAGCACGCCGCCCGTTATGGTGGACACCGACGGCTCCCGCATCAACGACCTGCAGCCCGGCACCAGTATGACGGTGGAGCNGACGGGTACGGGCAACGGCTATACCGCCTCGGTGACAGTGACCAGGGTGAACGACGGGCAGCAGGTGACGCTGACGCCGGATCCCGGTGATCCCGGGCGGAAATTCACCTTTATCATGCCAGGGGACGACGTGAACGTGAATGTAACGTACCTGGCCAACGATGAGACAGGGAACTTCAACGCCACCCTCCACGTAGTGGATGGGGGCGACGCCGTCCACAACACGGCTACCATGCAGGAAAAGCTGCCGGACGGTACCGACCTGAACCCGCCGGCCGCCGTGGCGGGCCCGGCCACGTCCGCAGCTCCGGCTACAACTGTAGTCAAAAAGGGCGACCAGATCAAGGTGTTTGTCCCCCATGACGCAAGCGGCAATCCGCTTTATAACACAGACTATGACGTTACCGTGACAGCGGTGACGACAACGGGCAGTAATGTCCAGGTGACGACAGATACCGCCAATAAAGAATACAGTCTTACCATGCCCGCCAGCGATGTGGACATTACAGTGACCTATGCCAAAGCGGTCACCTATAACGTCCAACTGGTGGTGGATGAGGATCAGAACGGCTTTGTGGATAATAAGGCGGAGCTGTACTTCTATGACGGCGAGGGGAATATTCATTCCGTTACCGCAGACCAGAAGACCCAGCCCCACGACCCTACCATGGGCGGCGCCCGGGATGGCCGGCAGATCAACGGCATCATCAGCCTCCACAAGGATACCAATCCCACACCGCCGCCCGCTATGGTGCCCGACTACCAGATCAAGAAGGTNACCCTGTTCTACAGCGATGGGGTCACGCCCCCGGTGGAGCTGGACTTCCATCCCATCACTGCGGCGGAGATCGCCGCAGACCCCTACATGGCCAACGGAGAGTGGTATATCACCATGCCCGACGGCAGCCCGGTGGAGATGCCGGCGCAAGACATCACCATCAAGGTGGAGTTTGAAAAGATCGGCCTGTACAATGTGCAGCTGATCCTCAATGACGCCGACAGCGTGACAGGAAACACAGCTACACTGAAGGGAACGGACAGTGTGCTGGGGACGACCCCGTCCACCAATATGCCCACGGTGGACAACTTTGACATCCATCCCGGCAGNCATCTGGAGCTGGATATCCAGACCGCACCGGGCTATAAGGTGGCCAANGTGGAGGCTCGGAACACCACCAACGGCGCGCTGGAGTCCCCCTCTGGCGGCAGCATCGCTTCCGGCCATCTGGAATACCGGATGCCCGCGGATAATTTGAAGATCACCGTATTCTATGAGCGGGAGGACAACAATCTTTACCGGGCCACCCTCCAGCTGACGCCCAATGTGCCCTNCGGANGCAGCNATACGGCGGCCTGGGTGACCAAGGACGGCACGGCCTATGTCCCGCCGGTCTATCCCAGAGTGGAGAACTATTCCGGAACTGTTTTGGAAAGCGATATCCAGGTGGCTCCCGGCTGGCACATCTCCACGGTGGAGGTCATCTCGGAGACCGGCATTGCCAGCTATCCCTTCAGCATCACAGGCAACGNCTACAATAACGGCGCGGGCGGTACGGTGAAGCTGACCATGACCCAGCCCGCCGACCATGTGCTGGTGAAGATCCTCTTCGCCAACAATCCGCCCCCGGAGGAGCCCAAACGCCTGTTGGATCTGGCGGTGCGGGACGACGATAACAGGCCGGGGAACAAGGCCCAGCTGTGGGTCAACGGCAGCAACCTCNCGGGCGATGTGAGCGCCACGGGAGGCTACGGCATTTACAGCACCAACTCCGCCGCTATGGGCGATAAGATCCGCGTAACGATGGACTGCGAGCCGGGTTATTATATCTCCGATGTGACAGTGACCCCCGTGGGCGCCGGCGTGACGCCCGACTGGGTGTCCGNCCGGGCAGTGGAGTTCACTATGCCCGCGGGCAACGCCACCGTTACGGTGACCTACAAGCCCATTGATCCGGAGAATCCGCCCACGCACAAGGTGACGCTGCATACCGATCCTGCCAGTCTGCCCGCGGGCAACAACGCGCGGATCGAGGATAACGCCGTCCACACTCCGGCGCTGCCTGCGCCGAACCNGGCCNTNCTGGANGGGGAGAGCATCGTCACCTACACCGGCGACAAGGTGACGGTGGATGTGACTACGGCTGTAAACAAGGTGGCGCTGGTCTATGCGATCCAGCCCGGCGGAATGTTGACGCTGACCCCGGTGGGAAGCGCAGTGGCAGGGGGAGCAATACCCGCCAATACATACGCCTCCTACACCTTCATCGCCCCCAATGCCGATGCAGACGTGTATGTGAAATACATGGATCCGGAGGATCTGGGGGACTATGTGGCCAGCCTCACCGTCATTGACGACGAGGGTGGTGCGAACGGCGCGGCGGGCAGCGCCACCCTGACCCGGTCTGGCAGCGGAAGCGGCTCTGTGACCGTGCAGAGCGCCGCCATGCCCGGCAATACNGATGTGATGACGGCCAACGCAGGGGACGGCATGGTGCTTACCGTGTCGCCCCAGAGCGGCTATTCTGTCAGCGNGGCCTATGTGACCCCCTCTGGGGCGGCCACGCTGCTCTGGAGCGGCACCCAGACGGCCAGCTTCGTCATGCCCAACAAGGACGTGGGCGTGGTGGTGCGCTTCCACAAGGGAGACGCCACAAAGTACACGGTGGATCTGAATGTCACCGGCCCCGCCGGAGCGGGCGTGGCCAGCTTGGGCGCGGTGTCCACGGCGGGGATCTACTCTCAGCAGCACGAAGNGNGAGACGGANTGGANTTCNCCATCACCGCCAACCNGGGCTACTATATCCAATCCGTGACGGTGACCCCGACGCCCCTGGGCGTTATCCCCAGCCTCTCCGGCACTGTGGGCAGCCAGAGCGGCGGCTTTACCATGCCCGCGGCCAACGTCCATGTGAATGTGGTCTTTNCAGAGGGCTATCCGGACACGGCAGAGTACGCCGCCNCGCTAAAGGNCGNCGATCCCAGCGCCCCGTTGGGCGGCACGGCCCAGATGAAAAATACCGATCCGGCCCGGCTGGCTGCTACCAACCAGCTCAGCGGTGGCCAGCAGGAGACGCTGAAGGCCCGGGGCGGCGACGTGATGGAGGTGGAGATCGCCGCCAATCCCGGCTATGTGCCCACCATTACCATCAGGGACAATGCCGGAAATCCGGTGAACTATCAGTGGAGCGATGCCACCCACATTCGCTTTGATATGGCGAATGGGCCCACCCTGGTGGAGGTGCGCTTCGACAAGGGCGAGAAGAGGGAATATAACGTGACCCTCCATGTGGAGGGTCTGCCAGGCGANAACGCCAGCATTACAGTGACGCCTGCCGGCACGCCCACCACTACGGTGACGGTGCCCGCGGGGGCCTCCGTCGGCACGCCCAGCAGTATCCAGGCGCAGACNGGCTCCACCATTCAGGTGATCGCCAACGCCACGGCAACGCCCGCCGGATATGTCCAGTCGGTGGTGGTGATGCAGGGCGCCAACATGATCNCCATCACTCCGGTGGCCAACTACGACGCGGGCAGCNACACCGGCACCTTTACGGTNCCGGAGGGCGATGTGGACGTCTATGTGTACACCGGCGATACGGCGGGGCCGACCGAGCCCGAGTACCCGGTGATGCTCACTGCCACCGCCACGGACGGTTCTGCCATCGGCGTGGCCGGCGAGGCGTGGATCGCGCCCTCGGACGGCTCCACCGTGGATATGACCAACAAGTCCGCCAACGCCCAGAGCGAGGGCGCTTCGGTGTACTTCAGCGCCGTCGGGGGCGGACACTACCGGGTCCACGGCGCCCCTAACAGCGGATATGTGGTTTCCGCCATCCGCCTCACTCCGGCGGGCAGCGGACTTTCCACAGTTGTATCCTTCACCTGGATCGACGGGGAGACGGTGGAATTTGACATGCCCTTCCAGCCCATTGGCATCGAAGTGGAGTTCAAGCCCGCCGACGAAGTCCCCGATAGGCTGACGGCCCAGGTGGTGGTCAACGGCGATGGGAACGTGAACAACAAGGGCGAGATCTATGAGACCGCCAACGGCCCCACGGCGGGGCAGACCCTGATCGTCACCAGCAACGGGACGGACATCAGCGTGGATATCACGGTGGCCACCGGCTACGAGATCGAATTTGTGGAGCTGCGCTCCAACATCTTCGGTGTGAATAACCTGCCGCNGGTGAAGCCCGCCGACCAGAGCCAGACCATCTCCTTTACCATGCTGCCCGACGATGTGGTGGTATATGTGAAGATGAAGAAGGCCGCCGCCACCACCTTCACCGCCACACTGGAGATCGTGGACACCAGCAGCGCCTTTATCAACACTGCCAGCATGAGCGCCGGCAGTACCACGGTGACCGGACACGGCAAGCAGATCACCGGATTGGCGGACGGCGACCAGGTGAGTACGGTGCCCATCCCCAACGCCAGCGCCTGGAACAACAATGAGGTGCGGCTGGTGGCGGTGTTGGCCACCGATAAAAACGGTACCACGACCCTGGGGGGCGTGGTAAACGGCTCCACTACCCAGTATGACTACGCCATCCAGGGCTCTGATGTGACCATTACGGTGATCTATGCCGATTACACGGAGAAGCCGGAGGAGAAGACCTATGTGGCCAAGGTGGTGAAGGCCGATCCCACCGGCAACGACAGCAACACGGCCACCATCCAGAATACGGAAAATACCGCTCTGCCTCATGGAACCACCTGGACGCAGGCATGGCCCGGCCATGCCCTTCAGGTGAACGNNACGGCGGCCAGCGGCTATTATGCCGTCGTCACCGCCACCCGGGATGACACCGGGGCCAGTGTGCCGGTGATGCAGATCGGCTCGGCCGGAAATGTGACGGCCTATTTGAACCTGCCCGACGACGGCGGCGGAGCGTNCTCCGACGTGACGGTGAAGGTGGAGTATATCCAGGGCACGCCGCCGGCGGCCAGCCACAAGGCCACCATCGACTTGGTGAATCACAGCACCCTTGGGGGAAGCGGCTCGGCCACGATGACAGAGCGGAGCAACACCGCCAATACCAACACAGATACCAACGGCGCGGACAATGTGGGCGCCGATCTGCCTCAGAGCGTGGCGGAGGGCGCGCAGCTGGATATCACGACGATGTGCATGATGGCGCATGTGTCCCTCATTACGCTGACCAGCAACGGGGTCACCGTCACGCTCACCAAGGCGGATGGCGGCGCCGTGGCGGTCATGCCCAACGGCGATGCGGTGGTCAAGGTGTACATAGAGGACGACGACCCCACCCCGCGGCCCTACGATCCGGTTCAGGATCCCAGCGGGAACAGCTATATCGACGGTTATCTGAAGGCCAAGCGGGGCGACCAGGGGAGAGCCGTCATTGAGGTTCCCTATCTGTACAGCAGCGGTACCATCTATAATGCGCCCAACAGCGTGACCTATCACCTCTATGTGAAGGCCGGCTCGGAGTATGTGCGGCTCATCCCCGGGGTGGACTATGAGGTCACCGACGGCTATGAAGAATATGCCACGACCCCCATGGGCACCAGCACCGGCATCGGCACCAGATTCACCATCCGGGCACTGGAGGGCAATACCAGCCTTAGCGACTGGCTGGTCAACGGCGGAGTGATCTATATTACCGCCGCTCGTCCTGCGGCTCAGCCGGGNACCTGGAGCGAGAGNGACTACGTGGAAGTGGAGCTGCCCGCGGATCCTCTGCGGGGCAAGCACAAGGCCACGCTGCGGATCGTGGACTTTTCCTCCAAGACCNGNAACGGGGCTACCATAAGCGATGGCTACCGGACGGTNAGCGTAGACGGCGGGATCCTCGATGACCTGCTGGGCAGCGAGCTGATCAAGACCAGCGCCACCGTAGGCGAGGGCGCCGTTCTGGTGGGCGTCACTGTTACCGACTCTGTAGGCAGCCGGCCCCTGAGCCCGGACGGCGCGGGCCGCTATCCCTATGACATGACTGGCGAGGACATTGTCATCACCGTCTATTTCGACGATGACGGAACGTTGGATCCCGATGACCCCGAGCTTTATATTGCCAGCGTTCAGAAGGCGGGGCTTTCCGGTGTGGCGGGCAACGACGCCGACATCCACAACAGCACCCGCAACGACCTGCCCAGCGGTGTGATCTGGGCCGCGGGCTATGCCGGCAACGACATGTCCGTGGACGTGGATACCGCGCCGGGCTACTACGCCATCGTGACCGCCTATACCGCCACGGACAATACGCCGCTGCCCGTGGTGCAGCTGGGTGCGGGCGATCCTGCTGCGGCAACGAGTTTCCAGGCGTTTGTGTCCATTCCCGACGGCTCCCTGATCAGTGGCGTAGCTGTGGCTCCTGACGANGTGCGGGTGNTGGTCACCTNCACGNAGGAGAAGCCGGACAACTATGAAAGCGCACTGACCCTGACCAATGTGGGAACAAATGGCCCCACCACAGTGACAGGGAACAGCGCTGAACTCCAGCCCAATGGCATGGCGGCGGTACTGAAAAACGAGGACGGTACCTGGCTGGTTCCGGACGGGACGAACCCGCCGGCCACGGCCTCCACTACGCTGGTGCCTGTGGGGACGACTTTGGAGCTGGATACAACCTGCGACACCAACTACTATGTGGACAGCGTAGTGGTCACCATTGCCACCAGTCCCGCCGGGACGATGACGGTCACACTGGACGCCAACGGAGAGGCCGCCTTCCCCATGCCCCTGGGCGCCTCTGATGTGAAGGTGACCTGGAAGCAGGGCGCTCACACCCTTCGGCCCTACGATCCCACCCATGAGCCGCCCATCGCGGCCCCCGCCACCCAGCCTGGCTGGATCCTGGCGGAGCATACCCTGGATCAGAACGGCGACACCACCAACAATGGCCTGCGGATCACAGTGCCCACGCTCCACGAGGGCACCCCTGCCGATCCCTATTATAACGCGATCAATACGGTGGATCCTGACGATATCACCTATAAGCTCTATATCAAGGACAGCTACGGCGCTTACCATGCGCTCACCGGCACGGACATCTCCCGCACCCAGGTGACCATGGGAACCACCAACGTGGGCGCTATCACTTACAATACTGCGACCTTTGAGCTGACCTCTCTTCTGGCGGCCAGCACGCTCCATTATTACATCAAGCACGGTGGCGTGATCTATATCACGGCCACCGATACCGGCACTTTTACGGGGACGGCCAAGGACGAGAGCTACTACACGGAGGTCGTCATTCCCGCCAACTATACCGCCACTATCCATGTGTCCCAGGGGACGGTGACGGGCAACAGCGCCAAGCTGAGCGATCCGGGCGGAAGGTCTGTCATCGCGCCGCCTGACCGCAGACTCACCGGCCTGGGCGGCACAGAGACTCTGACCACGACCCCCACAGCGGTCACCGGCAGCCACCTGGTCAGCGTCATTGCCACGACCGCCTCCGGCGGCTCCGTCCATCTCAATGCCACGGGCAGCAACTACGATTACACCATGGTGGGGGAGGACGTGGACATCTACGTGGTCTTCCAGGATGATGACGATCCCCTGGGCGATCTGTACACTGCCACGGTGGAGCGAGTGAACGACGACGGCAAGGCGGGGAATACAGCCTCTATCGTCAACGAGGATGTGTCCACGGTGCCCACCGGCACGATTTGGACAGGCGCCTATGAGGAGAATGTGGTTCGGGTGGATGTGACCACAGAGCCCGGCTATTATGCCACTGTCACCGCCTTCCTGACGGGGACGACCACACCGGTGCCGGTGGTTCAGTGGGCCACCCAGGGCTCCGCAGCCAATCCCGCCGAGGCCCACTTCACTATGCCGGCCCACGACGTGGACGTGACCGTCACGTACTCCACCGAGCCGCCGGAGCCCAATGAGTTGAAGCTGACGCTGGTGGATACCAACGGACGGCAGGGCAACAGCGCGACCCTGGAGGCTCCCAACAGCACCAACGCGGTGACCATTCTGGGCAACAGCGCGGTTTTGACCCAGTCTGTGCCCAACAGAGTCTCCGCTGGTACGCTGCTGACGCTGACTACAACGACCGCCACTGGCTACGCCATCAAGGAGGCGTACATGGAGGTGACTACCGCCGGGGGAACGGTGCGGGTGGCTATCCCGCTGACCAATGGGGCCGCTCTGCCCTTGCCGGTCATGCCTTTGGGCGAGGCGGAGGTATTTGTAGTCTATATGGAGGGGCACCAGACCCCGCGGCCTTACGACCCGGCCCACGCCCATGTCTACACCAGCAGCTATAACCACAATTCCACCGATGACCTGAGCAGTACCCACCAGGACGGCTGGATCCTGGCGCAGGCCACCGGCAGCGACAGCCTGCACATTACCGTGCCTGTGCTCCATGATATGTCTGGAGCAGGGGGCACGGATCAGCTGCATCACGCGGGTTACAATGACCCGCAGTTNCAGCCCAGCTACAAGCTGTACTGGCGGGACAGCCTGGGCTTCCATGAGTTCCAGCTGGGCTATGACATCGAGATCAGCAATGGCCAGTTTGTGGCGAACACCTACAGCGTTGGCGCCACGATCTATAACGGATATGAATTCGATGTAGAGGTAAAGAGCGCCACGGCACTGTGGGGTGGATACCACCTGGATCAGTATCTGAAAAACGGCGGCTCTATCTACATCACTGCTACCGGGTCTGACACCACGGCTCCTGACGTGGAGAGCGAGAAGACCGAAGTGGTGGTACCCAAGAATGACCACTTTACCGCGACACTGCACATCTCGGATGTGAGTGGCTTGACAGGGAACGGGGTGACCATGAGCGAAGTGGGCGGTACCCAGGCGCC
>CAJMXB010000003.1:0-2500 GCA_905219705.1 Oscillospiraceae bacterium
TGTTGGCGTCACCTATTTTACCAGTCCGTTGCCAGACAAGTATCGTCGGCGCAAGTGAGCTTAACTGCCGTGTTCGGGATGGGAACGGGTGGACCCTCACTGCAATCGACACCAACTGCGTCAGCACAAGCTTCGTATCCTTCGCTGTGCTTCCTTTCCAGATCAAACCTTGCTCGCAAGCCTTGATCTGGTTTTATCTTAACTGGAAATCTTACCTCCCAGTCAAAATACCTATTGAATTGTAAACGTTCTTCNTCGCCTTGTCAATCTCTTTTTTGCTTCGCAAAAAGAGGTGGTGACCCGTACCGGATTCGAACCGATGTTAACGGCGTGAGAGGCCGCTGTCTTAACCACTTGACCAACGGGCCATGGTGCGCCTTCACGGACTCGAACCGGGGACCCACTGATTAAGAGTCAGTTGCTCTACCAACTGAGCTAAAGGCGCATAGGGGTGTGGGCTGTCACGCTGCGAACAGATCAGGACGCTCACTCGCCTTCCCTTCGTCTCGGGCCGGTCTCTGGGCCTCTCTCGGCCCTGCGCTCGCCCTCGCTCCGATCCAGGCTCCTTCGCAGACCTGTTCTCCGCGCTTCTCTGCACCCTCAAAACCGAACAACGTAGCTCTATTATGTCCTGCAAGCGTGTCTGCATTCTTCATGTTAAGGTCAAGCCCTCGGCTGATTAGTACCGGTCAGCTGCATGCATTACTGCACTTCCACCTCCGGCCTATCGACGATGTAGTCTACATCGAGCCTTACTCCTCGAAGGATGAGAGATCTAATCTTAGGGGGAGTTTCACGCTTAGATGCCTTCAGCGTTTATCTCGTCCGTACGTAGCTACCCAGCTGTGACCTTGGCAGGCCAACTGGTGCACCAGCGGTACGTCCATCCCGGTCCTCTCGTACTAAGGACAGCTCCCTTCAAATCTCTTACGCCCGCAACAGATAGGGACCGAACTGTCTCACGACGTTCTGAACCCAGCTCGCGTGCCACTTTAATCGGCGAACAGCCGAACCCTTGGGACCGAATACAGCCCCAGGATGTGACGAGCCGACATCGAGGTGCCAAACCTCCCCGTCGCTGTGGACGCTTGGGGGAGATCAGCCTGTTATCCCCAGGGTAGCTTTTATCCGTTGAGCGACGGCACTTCCACTTGCATACCGCCGGATCACTAACTCCAACTTTCGTTACTGCTCGACTTGTCAGTCTCGCAGTTAGGCTGGCTTATACGTTTACACTCACTGCACGATTTCCGTCCGTGCTGAGCCAACCTTTGAGCGCCTCCGTTACTCTTTAGGAGGCGACCGCCCCAGTCAAACTGCCCACCTAACAGTGTCCCCCGACCTGATTCAAGGCCGCAGGTTAGAAATCCAGCAAATCAAGGGTGGTATCCCAAGGGTGACTCCACACGAGCTGACGCCCGTGCTTCCAAGTCTCCCACCTATCCTGTACATGACTTACCGAATTCCAGTATTAAGCTACAGTAAAGCTCCATGGGGTCTTTCCGTCTAGTTGCGGGTAACTGGCTTCTTCACCAGTACAACAATTTCGCCGGGTGGGCTGTTGAGACAGCGCCCAGATCGTTACGCCATTCGTGCGGGTCAGAACTTACCTGACAAGGAATTTCGCTACCTTAGGACCGTTATAGTTACGGCCGCCGTTTACTGGGGCTTCAATTCAATGCTTCGTCCGAAGACTAACATCTCCTCTTAACCTTCCAGCACCGGGCAGGCGTCAGCCCATATACGTCATCTTTCGATTTAGCATAGACCTGTGTTTTTGGTAAACAGTCGCCTGGGCCTATTCTCTGCGGCCCCCCTTAGGGGGCTCCCCTTCTCCCGAAGTTACGGGGTCATTTTGCCGAGTTCCTTAACAACCCTTCTCCCGTTGGCCTTAGGATTCTCTCCTCATCTACCTGTGTCGGTTTGCGGTACGGNCACCTTAGCATACCTCACGCCTTTTCTCGCCTCTGGACATCGAGGACTTCCCTACTATATTTCGGTCCCTTACGCCCGGGTCAACCAACGCCCGGGTCCCTCTATTCCAAAGTGTCAGCGTGCTTAAGGTTCGGTGGCTACGGAATTTCTACCGTATGTGCATCGACTACGCCTTGCGGCCTCGCCTTAGCTCCCGGCTTACCTTGGGCGGACGAACCTTCCCCAAGAAACCTTAGATTTTCGGCCATTATGATTCTCACATAATTCTCGCTACTCATTCCGGCATTCTCACTCGAATACAGTCCACCAGTGCTTCCGCTCTGACTTCGCCCCGTATTCGACGCTCCCCTACCCCTGTCCATAAGGACAAGCCCAAGCTTCGGTTATATGCTTAGCCCCGTTATATTTTCCGCGCAGAACCACTCGACCAGTGAGCTATTACGCACTCTTTGAATGAGTGGCTGCTTCTGAGCCAACATCCTGGTTGTTTTCGCAGTTCCACATCGTTTTCCACTTAGCATATATTAGGGACCTTAGCTGTGGGTCTGGGCTGTTTCCCTTTTGA